>JBKDAC010000350.1:0-3264 GCA_046316515.1 Sandaracinobacter sp.
GCGGTCCAGACGCAAGCGGGCGGATGGTGCGGGCGGTCGGGCTCGAACCGACACTCCTTGCGGAACCGGATTTTGAGTCCGGCGCGTCTACCAGTTTCACCACGCCCGCAATCCGCACCCGACCTAGCTTGCCGCTGGCTCCGTTTCAACCATCGTGCAGTTCCAATGCATGGCCCGAACGGAAAAGGGCGGGTCGTTCGCGCCGCCCGCAACCCGCCACCGGATCAGAAGCTGATCCGGCCGCCAAGGCGAATCTGCCATAGCGAGGCGTTCGGATTGGCCGTCGTCTCCGGTGCGCCCGCCGTTGCAGTCGCGCCGGTACCCCGATTGGAGTAGCGATAGCGCCCACATGAGTTGGTGCCGACCGCCACGCAACTCACGTTCACCAGTGTCCCGAAATAGGGGAACGGCACCTGGCGGAGCGCGCCCCAGTCCCTGTTGATGAAGTTCAGGACATTCTGCATGTCGGCAAACAGCTCAACCTTGCCGCCCAGCGGGAACGGCACTTCCTGGCTGATCCGCATGTCCATGGTGTTCCAGCGCGGCGACCGTCCGATGTTCTTCGGTGCAATCTGGCCCTGGTAGTTGTTCAGCGCTGTGCCGTTCACGACACCCTGGAAGCCCGCAAAGTCGAAGCCGGGCGCATATTCGACAAGCGGATCGGCCGTCGGCGACGCCACGTTCGGCACATAGATCAGGTAACGGGTGCGGGGGCCACCGTTCCCGGTCTGCGTCACCCCGAACACGTTCGAGCGTCCGGTCGCAGTGATGTCTTCGAAGGTGTAGCTGAAACGCTGTCCAGACCGGCTGTTGAAGAACAGGTCGAACCGGGTCTTGTTGTCGTTCCAGAGCTCGGCTTCATAGTTGAAGTTGAGCCGCAGCGCATTGTCGATCTGGTAGTTCGAGGTGCCGTAGTCCGCGATGTTCGGATCCGACACCGCTGTCTGAGCATAGTTGGACGCCGCAACCGAAGAGGTACCCGAATTGACATCCTTCACCCGTTGCCAGGTGTAGGCGCCATTGATCCCGATCCCGTTGGCCCAGTTCTTCGAGAAGCGGCCGACGAGGTTCCAACTGTAACCACGACTGGTGTTCGTCATCAGGATGTCGGGGTTGGTATCGAAGAAGTTCGCACCACCCGTGCCCGCCGTGTTGGCCCGCTGTCCATAGCGCGTCCGCCCATCCGGCAGAAGGCCGATCGGCACCGAGCGCAGGTCCGTCCAGACCAGCGCATCCTTCACGCGCGACCAGATCACGTCACCGCCGAAATTCCAGTCGTCACCAAGGGCGCCGAGATCCGCCGCATAGTCGACACTGCCCGACAGGCGCCACTGCGACGGGATACGGAAATTGGGATCAAGTGCATTGGTGACCGCGAGCAGAGACGGCGCCGTCCCGGTACGGGTTACGAACTGGTCGTAAATGCTGGGAATGCCAGGCCCGCCGTTGACACCGTTCATGACGGCCTGGCCGAGCTGGTTGCCCGTCAGGCCACCGAAGTCGGCAACGCCGTTGAAGGCCTCTGGGGCCGTCCGGTTGATGGTGTTGGTGCCGAACTGCACGCCGGTGTTGGCATAGCTGTTCGAAATCCACACATTCGGGGAGCCGCCGGCATAGAGACCAGCCGAGCCGCGCAGCCTCAGACGGTCATCCGCACGCCAGTTGAAGCCGAAGCGGGGCTGAAGAACTCCGCGTCCGCTCAGCGTAGAGGTGTTGCTGAAACCATTGCGCGCCAGGAAGTTCGGGTTGAACTGCGGCCTGTCGTTCGCTTCGTAGAGATCGTAGCGCATGCCATAGATGAAGGTGAAGTCTTCCGTAACGTCCCAGGTATCCTGCACACCGAAGGTCCAGGTGATATTGTCGAACAAGGCGCGGGTGCTGTCGAGCGTTCCATCATTCGATGCCGCGTATACCAACTGGTTTGCGCGCCGCGCCTGCAGGTCAGCCACCGAATCGAAGTAGAAGTTGCCCGAGACATTCTGCACGAACAGGTTGTTGATGTCCTGCCCACGGCGTTCCACGATGAACTTCACGTCGTGGCCGTTCCGTTGCAGACGCGCCTGGAATTCCAGAGACAGCGAATTGACGGTCAGTTCGTTCGCCTGCCGCGATACGTCGGGGCCGAACTGAACGATCGGCGTTCCGGCCGTGCAGTTGGTGAGCACGCCCGTCGACGTCGGGTCCATGCAGACCCGGAACTGGCCGAAGTCACGGCCGTTGTAGGGCTCCTGAAGCCGCTTGTAGTCGTTATAGCTGGCACGCAATGTCGTCGAGAAGCTGTCCGACCATTCGCTGTTCAGTTGGAACACGCCGTAATGGAGGATCTCGCCCTGCTCGTAGTTGTTGGATTGCAGCGCGAGCGGTGGCGAGGCCTGGGTCAGCACGGTCCCGGTTGTCTGGCCCGCAAGCG
This sequence comes from Sandaracinobacter sp., assembly GCA_046316515.1. Classification (GTDB taxonomy): domain Bacteria; phylum Pseudomonadota; class Alphaproteobacteria; order Sphingomonadales; family Sphingomonadaceae; genus Sandaracinobacteroides. The sequence goes on from JBKDAC010000350.1 coordinate 2,411, forward strand.
TGGTGCCCTTGTTGTAGATGTAGGTGGCGGACGCACGATGCTGGTCAGACACGTTCCAGTCGAGCTTCACGACCAGCTTGTCATCCTGTTCCGGTACGTTGCGGGCGAGATCCAGCGCGTCGTAGCTGTAGACCGTCTGCGCGATCTGGCGGACCTGATCCACCTGCGCACGGGTCAGGTTGGGGATCGAGTTGGCAAAACCTTCGCTGGCAATGCCAAGTTCGGCGGGCACCACGTCGCGCAGACGTTCGAACGTCACTGCGAAGAACAGCTTGTCCTTGATGATCGGCCCCGTCACCTGGGCACCCCAGTTCTCGCTCGTGAACTGGCGGTCGACACGCCGGTCGCCGATGCGCGTGCCGCCAAGCGAGTCGTCCGAGTAGGTCGCAAATGCGGTAATCCTAAAGTCGTTCTCGCCCGACTTCAGCACAGTGTTGATCGCGCCGCCCTGGAAGCCGCCCTGCTGAATGTCGACGGGCGCCACTTCAACGGTCAGTTCGCCGATAGCATCGATCGGCACAGGACCGCGCGCCGAGGCAAGGCCGCCGTTGTTCAGACCGAAGGGATCCTGGAAGGCGATGCCGTCGACCGTGATGCGGTTAAAGCGGCTGTTGGTGCCCGCGATCGAGAGCGCCCTGCTGTTGGTGGGATCAAGGCTAACCAGCGGGTCCCGCTTGGCGATGTCGCGGATGTCGCGGTTCACGGCGGCAATGCTGGCGATCCGGGCAGCATCGAACGAACTGGACGGGCCCGTTGCGATGGAGATCGAAGACAAGGCGCGCGCGGCCGTCACCTCGATGGTCGCGCCTTCGCTGACCAGAACAACGGCGACCCGCTGCGGCACGCCGGCCTGG
>JBKDAC010000351.1:0-10033 GCA_046316515.1 Sandaracinobacter sp.
GCTTCCTGGATCGCAAGATCCGCCCGGATCGCTTTGCCGCTTAGGGCGGCCAGACCCACTTACCGCTTAGGGCGGCCAGACCCACTTACCGCTTAGGGCGGCCAGACCCACTTACCGCTTAGGGCGGCCAGACCCACTTGCCGGTCAGGGCGGGCGGTCCGGCGCCTGCCGGTCCGTAGCGATACGTACTGCCCAAAACGACCCACCGCGAACCGTTTTCCGACTCAGCACGCAGAAGGCGTCAGGAGGATAGAAAACATGTCGCAGATCACCAAGGCACTCGAATCGGCAGTCGCTGCCGTCATCGCCAACCGGACCGTCGGCGGTGATCGCCCTTCAGCCCGACAGCGGGCCGAAGCGGACAAAGCCTTTGCTGCCATCCTGAAGCTTATCGCACCGCGCATCCGCCACTTCATCCGCCAATATGGCCTGGCCGCGCACTGGGAAGACGCCGAGCAGTGCTGCGCCATCGCCGTGCCCCGTGCCATCGGCGACTATGATCCCAACAAGGCACAGTTCACCACCTTCGTGAACTGGCAGCTGCGGGGCGAACTGCAGAGCCTGCGCTTCCGCCTGATGACCGACCAGCGCCCATCGGCCCAGAAGGTCGGCGCGCGCACCGTGTCGCTCAGCAGCCTCGGCACCTCGTCCGAAGGCGAGGACATCTCGATCGAGAACCTGGTGGAGGACGAGGACGCCCTCGACCGCACCCTGGCGGGCGCCTCGGACTATCTTGCCACCCGCGCCACCCAGTCGCTGATGCAGGCCTATCTGGAAACCCAGCGCGCCGAAGGCATCGCCCAGCTGCAACGGCGGCCCGTCGCCAAGCGGAGCCTGGCCACGCAATCCGCCGAAGAGCGTGCGGCGCTCCGGCGCCTGCGTTCGCGGAACTTCGGCCTCGATCCGGCCGACCTCGTCGAGCTTGACCAGCGTCTGGCGCGCGACAGCTATGTGATCCAGCGCCGCTTCTTCGAAGCCGACCGGGCCGAGGATACGGACATGGAAAACTGGATCACCAAGGAGCGCGTGCGCCAGGTTTCCAAGCGCGCCGGCAAGGTGATGGAGAAGGTGACGATGGCCGACCCGCGCTTCCGGGTGATGCAGGCCTACAGCCGGCGGACCGCCGCCTGAGGCAAACAGGTGAGCGACGGCCGGGCCGCCCCGGTCGTCAGCTCATCGCAAGCTTGAAGCCGGCCCCGCGGACGGTCTCAATCCGCATGCCTGCGGTCCCCTTGTCCAGCTTGCGGCGCAGGCCGTGGACAAACACGTCGACCGTGGTGCTGCGCGGCGCATCCGCCCCGGCATAGAGCGTGTCGACGATCAGGTCGCGCGTCACCACCCGGCCTGGGCGCCGCGCCAGAACCTCCAGGATGCGCTGCTCGGTAGGTGTCAGCTTCAGCAGCTGGGCCTCCCCGAGAACCGTGGAATCGATCGCGGCCCGATTGGCCGGCGCCCCGGCACCTGCCCGCCGCACAAGCGCCCGCACATGCGCCGACAGTTCGCGGTCCGCGGCGTCCATCGCCAGGGCGGCATCCGCACCTGCCTGCAGCAGCATCGCGGGCTGATCTGGCGACCCCATCACAAGCAGCGGACAGCGCAGGTCACGCTGACGCAATTCCCTGACGCACGAGCAGCCATCATCGGGCTGCAGCGCAATCACCAGCGCTGCCTCGGTCACGCCCTGCGCCGGCAGCCCCATCCGCGCGGGCAAGCCCATTGCGGTCATCCGCGCTGCCAGCCGGTCCCCTGCGCCAGGGTCATCGGCCAGGATGCGGATGTCGGCACTGCCCTGCACCTCAGGCGGCAATGGGCTGGGCTCCACTGCGCGCTGCCGTGATCGCAAAGCCGTTGCGCCGTGTCTCGATCAGGTTCGGCATGCGCGGCGCGGCAAGCTTCCAGCGCAGACGATGCACGAACAGATCCAGCGTGCGCGCCTGCGGCTCGGCACCGGGTTCATACAAAAGCTCCAGCAGCATCGACCGCGTCACCACCGCTCCCTGGCGCAGCAACAGCGCCTCCAGCAGCCGATATTCCGTGTCGGACAACGCGACCGGGCGTCCGTTCAGCGCGCAGGTGCGACCGTGGAGGTCGAGGGAGAGGGGCCCGGCCGCAATCCACGGACCGGCATGGCCGCGGGCTCGGCGCACAGCCGCAATTGCGCTGGCGAGAAGCGTGTCGCGATCGCCGGCATCGGCGACGACAAGGTCGGCCCCGGCGTCCAGGCAGTCGGCAGCCTGCTCTCCGCGCGCGCCGATCGCGACAACGGCAAGCTCGGGCTGGCGGCCCAGCAGGGTGGCAAGCGGGCGGGCGAGATCGGCACACAGCCGGCCGGCATCGATGATCAGCAGGTCAAGCGAGGCCACCGCCAGATGGTCGAGGCCCTCGGGCGTCGGATCCATCAGGGAAACAATATGCCCTGCGCGACGGAAATGCCGCTGCGCCGACCCAATCCAGTCCTGTCCGCTTTCAAGAACGACGATATGCATCTGACCCACACCCTGTTCAGGCCGTTCTGATGCGGCCCCACTTCGGCAAAGGTAGCGTAGGCCGTGCGCCAGGTTTAGGTCGTAGAAATACCTATGCTGCAGATTTCGCGCGGATCAGGCCTGCAGGCCACGACGGATGCGCTCCAGCGCCTTGCGCTTGATCTGACACACGCGCGCCGGGCACACACCCAGCACCGCACCGATCTCCGCGAGCGTCAGCTGCTCGTGAAAGAAAAGCTGCAGCACCAGCGCATGCCGCTTGGGCAGCATTGCGATCTCGTTCGCGATCAGGTCGCGCTCTTCCTCTTCCAGCAAGGTGCCCAGGGCGCCGGTCGCGCCGTCGGCAAAGGCCAGGTTGCTTTCGGAATAGACACTGTCCAGGCTGCACAGGAAGGCGGGCTGGGCCTTGGCCTCGCTGCTGCGCAGACGCTCCACGCTGATGCCCAGACGACCGGCCACCGCCGAGTCGGTCGGCGCTGCGCCCAGTTCCTCGCCAAGCGCCTCGCGCGCTGCATTGAAGGCCCGGCGCTGCACCCGGGAGGCCCGCGATGTCGTGGCATAGCGGCGCAGCTCGTCCAGCATGGCGCCGCGGATGCGCAGGCTTGCGTAAGAGGAGAAGCTACCGCCGCCGGCCGGGTCATAGCGGCTGGACGCTTCCAGCAGCGCAATCGCGCCGATCTGCACCAGATCCTCGAGCGGCAGGGCCGACGACACGGTCATGAACACGCGGCGTGCAATCTGGCGAACCAGCCGATGGTAATGCAGATATACCGTTTCCGGGTCATGCGCGGCCCGTGCGGCAACCGCACCTGCCGACTTCCGCGTCCGCATTGCTGTCTCGACCACATTCGTCATCACATCGGCTCCATTACAGTCACGCCGGCTTTCTGAGTCCGGGGGCTGCCGGGACTCGACAACCTCTTCTGACACTGTTGATGCCCATGATTCCCTAAGACGCGGTTTACGTGCTTCCCCTTACCGCCCACGCTTGCAATGAACCGACGTTCGCCTTTGCTGCGATTCCAAAGGCTTGCAGGCTGTAAACCTTGGCCGGGCCCACTGGCGAATTGGTGTGTAGAGCAACCGCCCGCCCGCGCCTAAGTCTGCGGGCATGTCGCTTCTCGCCAGTTTCGCACCGGCAACCATCCCCTCCGATGCGCAAGCGATTCGCGCGGAGGTGAGGGCTTTCCTTGCAGCAACCCTGCCACCCCGCCCGGCGGCCGTTCGCGCCCGCACATGGACCGGCTGGGATGCCGACTTTTCCCGCGCCCTTGCCCACCAGGGATGGGTCGGGCTGACCATGCCGACAGACCTGGGCGGCGCCGGCCTGACGCCCTGGCACCGCTTCGTCCTGGTCGAAGAGCTGTTGGTCGCCGGCGCGCCGATCGCCGCGCACTGGATCGGGGATCGCCAGTCCGCCCCGCTGCTGCGCAAGTTCGGAACCGCAGAACAGCAGCAGCGCTACATCCCCGCCATCTGCCGGTCCGAGCTCTTCTTCTGCATCGGCATGTCCGAACCCAACGCAGGGTCCGATCTCGCCAGCGTCCGCACCCGCGCCGTGCGCACGGACAGCGGATGGCGGCTCACCGGCCGCAAGATCTGGACGACCCACGCCCACCGCGCCGACCTGATGATCGCCCTTGTGCGCACGTCGGGCACGCCCGACGACCGGCAGAAGGGCCTCAGCCAGTTCCTTGTCGACCTCCGCGCCCCCGGGGTCTCCATTCGCCCGATCCCGCTGATAACCGGCGACAGCGAGTTTTCCGAAGTCACCTTCGACGATGTCGACCTGCCCGATGATGCGCTGGTGGGGGCAGAGGGCAATGGCTGGGCCCAGGTGAATGCCGAGCTCGCCTTCGAACGTTCGGGGCCCGAACGCATCTATTCGTCCACGATCCTGCTCGATCTGTGGGCGCGCACCCTGTCGCCGGCGTCCGACTCGCGCGACCTTGAGCTGCTCGGCAGGCTGACTGCACGGCTGGCAACCCTGCGCGCCATGTCGATCGCGCTGACCGCGCGGCTGGCGGCCGGCGAAAGCCCGGTGGTCGAGGCGGCCCTGTTCAAGGATCTGGGAACCGGCTTCGAACAGTCGATCCCCGCCTTGCTGGCCGACCGGATCGCAGCTGACGCCGATCCCGAGCTTCTGACGACGCTCGCTTATCTGCAGCAGCTGAGCCCCGTGTTCACACTGCGGGGCGGCACGCGCGAGATCCTGCGCGGGATGATCGCCCGCGGCCTGGGGCTTCGCTGATGTTCCTCGATGCCTTCACCCGCCTTCTCGAAGCGCACTGCACGCCGGCAGTGGTGCGCAGCGCCCAGGCAGACCCTGACGCTGCAGAGCCGCTGCGGGCCGTGCTCGCCGGGTCGGGCTTCCTCGACATCCTTTTGCCCCAGGAGCAGGGCGGCGCAGGCCTGCCGCTGGCCGACTTCGCCCCGCTGGCAATGGCGGCCGGCGCTGTCCTGCTGCCGGTGCCCTTTGCCGAGACGGCGGTCCAACGCCTGACCGGGCATCCCCCAACGCCCGAGGCCGCCGCAGCGCTGTCTGCGGCGCGCATGGCCGGCGCCATCCAGCGCGTCTTCGACATGACCGTCCAACATGTCACGACCCGCACCCAGTTTGGGCGCCCGATCAGCAGCTTCCAGGCAGTCCAGCACCAGGTCGCCGTCATGGCCGAAGAGGTGGCGGCAGCCGCGCTTGCGGCCCATATCGGCCTCCAGGGGCCGGGCTTCTCGGCGGAGCGCTCCGCCATCGCCAGCCTGCGCTGCGCCGAGGCGGCCGACGTGATCGCCGCCACCGCGCACCAGCAGCATGGTGCCATCGGCGCAACGGCCGAGTTCGACCTCCAGCTCTGGACAACCGAGCTCCGCCGGCTGCGGCGGTCGCACGGAACGCACGGAACATCCGCTGACGCGGCACTCCGCCTGGGCATGGCGCGCGCTGCCGCCACCCACCACTCCAGCCTCAGCTTCGTCGAGAGGATCCTGACGTGACCAGCCTGTTCGAAACCCTGCCCGTCTTCGGCAAGGGCCCGACCTGGGAAGACCTCCAGCCCGGCCGCATGGGCCGGACGCTGCGCCGCACCGTCACCGAGGCCGATCTTGTCGGCTTTATCGGCATGACGGGCATGACGGAGGCCATCTTCATCGACGCCGATTATCCCGGAAAGGCGATATCCGGCCGCCTTGTCCCGGCAGCGCTCACCCAGTGCCTGATCGAGGGGCTGCTGTTCCAGTCCGTCATCCAGGGCGTCGGGCTTGCCCTCCTGGAATGCCACCTGCGGGCGCTGGCCCCGGTCCGCGTCGGCGATTCCATCTGGGCAACGCTCGACATCCTGGAGGTGAAGCCCACCTCGAAGAACAACCGTGCCGTCGTCACGTCAGAGGTGACGGTCTACAATCAGCGCGAGGAGGCTGTCCTCGCTTACACCGTCAAGCGCATGGTTGCCGGAAGAAGCTAGCGCGGGAACTTTGCAAAGGCCGCCGTCACCGCGGCGTCCAGGGCTGTGCCCACGTCATTCTTGTCCTTGGACGTCAGGCTCTTGGTGACGGTGCCCTCCCACACCAGCTGCTTGCGCGCCGCGTCGATCACGTCGACCGTCAGCGTGCCTTCCTGGTACTGCGTCACATCGGTCCGCTCGGTGTACATGGGCCAGGGCTGATAATAGCCGCGGCGATAGCCGTAATAGCCCGGCGCCATCATCGGTTCAGGCGTGGTCGTCACCCGCATCTTGTCGTCCAGCTTGGCGCTGAAGTTCACCAGCAGCTGCGGAGAGACCGGGTCATAGCGCATTCCCCGCGCCTCCAGCTCGCGCCGGGTCGCCGCCTTCAGCTGTTGCGACACGATGGACTGATAGCCGGCCCGGTCAGTGCCGAGCGGGTCTGCAAAGCCGAAGCTCTGATACTGGGCGAAATTGGCCGAGGGATCCGACAGCGTACGCACATCCGGCCCGCTGGCGCAGCCCGCAAGGGCCAGCATCGGGGCCACGGCCAGTGCAAGAAGAAGTCCACGCCGCGCCATTGTCAGTCCCCCCGAAGATGTTTCCGGTTATCCTAGCACCGGCAGCGCCGCCGCATCCACCCCCGGCGCCCACCCCTGTCCCGTTCCGGGCCAATTACCCTTGACCCGCCTTCGGCCAAGGCGCCTACTCCCATCAGGGAGGATAGAGTTGCGTGAACGAGCAGCCGGCAGGCCTCGCGACTCCAGCCGAGACCACGGGATCATCCGGGGGCCGCGGCGCGCAACGTCTCCTCCTCATCATCCTGGGCGCCGACGGCGCGCTGCGAAGCCGACCAGCCCGAAGCCTGCGATCAGCAGGGCACAACTCGCCGGTTCGGGCACGACGCCGGTCTGGCGCGTGTTCTCGAACACAAACTGGATGTCGTCGTAATCGAGGGCTCCGCCACCGTCCCGTCGGAGGCAACGTCGAACCTCGCCGGCATCGCCAAGGGTCTCGGCGACAAGCCCGAGCTCCGCCTCGACATCCCCTCGGGCCCCGGCCTTCCGCTCGACGCCATCGGCCTTGCGGACCAGAAGATCGCCGCCGCTGCGATGGCGAAGGAAGTGAAGAAGGGCGAGAAGGCAGACCTCGCAGCCCTCGAGCTCGACAAGCGCCACGACCGCCTGGAAGACCTCTACAAGGCCCGTTTCAAGACCGGCCCGAAATACCCGGAAGCCGAAGCGAAGGAAGGCGGCGACGCCCGCAAGCAGCGCGAGACCGACTGGCTGATCGCCGAACTGCGCAAATACTTCGCCCCGTCGCCCGACGAGCTGGCCGCCCTCGGCAAGGCCCGCGCCGAAGCCGTCCGCCTCGCCCTCCTCGAAGGGGCGACCCCGGTCGATCCGGCCCGTGTCTTCCTGTCAGGCCGTGACTCCGCCGCCGAGAAGGACGGCAAGGCCCGCATGGAGCTGAAACTCGAGGGCAGCTGAGCCAACGCCCTTCGAGAAATACGAAGCGGTTCAGGCCTCGCGCGGCATAAGGAGGTGCTGCCCCGTCGCTTCGGCAATCAGTTCGCTGTCATCCCTGCGGAATTCAGCGCGAACCGTCAGGAGCTGCCTGGTCACAGCCACTACGCGGGCCTCAATCGACAGTGGGTGGGCGCGGCCAACCCTCAAGAAGTTGACCTGAAGGTTTATGGTCCGAAAGGCTGCATCCGGTGCCACCACAGTCATCGCGGCGAACGCCAGGGCCTGGTCGGCCAGCGCTGCCACATAGCCGCCGAACATGGACCCGTCGGCATTCAGCAACTCTGGGGCCGGCACCCAGTCCTTCTTGATCCAGCCTTCGCCCCATTCAAGCAGCGTGCCAAGACGAAGCGTCTGAACAACAGGGGGAGGAACCGATTTACCGGCAACAAGTGCATCCAGTCGCTCTCTGGCCCAGGACATGCCAATCTCCCCAATCTCGACTCTGCATAGAATATGAGCAAAGCTCCGCTTTCATACTCCAGTTCCAGACTAGGTCGGGCCAGCAACGTGTGAAGAACCAGCCTGTTTCACTGCAACGGGTTAAGCCGCGCCAATCGCGCTCGCGGGCAACCGTCGACGCCATTCTGGAGGCGGCTGCTCAGGTTTTGGAGAATGAGGGAGAGCCCGGATTCAACACCAATGCCGTTGCCGAACGCGCCGGGGTGGGGATCGGCTCGATCTACCGCTATTTCCCGGACAAGCAGGAAATCCTCATCGAGATGGGCAGGCGCGAGATGGCTCGAGTGGCGGAACAGATCGCCGCTGACTCAGCATCGCGGCCAAAGGGAATTTCGGCAGACAGGCACGCCATCCAGAGCTTCCTTCGCGCCTTCGGCCAGCGCACAAAAGCCCGCCGCACGGTGGTAAGGGTCCTGTTGCAGCATCTTTCGCCTGTCGAATTGCAGGCGGCATTCGCGCGAGTTGAGGCGCGCATCGCAGCGCGCAGCGAAACGAAGATGAGTCGCGTGCAGCTCTTTGTTCTCAGCAGGGCGCTCCTGGGCGCCATGCGCGCTGCCGTGATGGAAGAGGCCCATTTCCTGCTCACGCAGGAGTTCGAGGACGAACTCGTCCGGCTTGCGCGGGCCTATGGAGCTGCTGGAAAAGCAGAGCTCGCGGGGTGAGGCAGAAGCGTCCGACCTAGCCGAACGTTCGTCCCAGATACGCCACTATCACCTTTGCGTCATCCTCCGGGATCTCTGCCCCATGCGTGTCGATCATCTTGGCCACATTCTCGGCCCAGAATGTCTGCCCCTTCCCCCGTGGCTGCGTCGTCAGATAGTCCAGGCTGTGGCAGGCCGAACAATGTGCCTCCACCAGCTCCACACCGGTCCCGCGCGGCAGGGTCACGGGCGTCTCCTCCGGCAGCCTGTAGGCCTGCGCCGCGACCACCGAGGCAAGCCCCAGCCCGATTGCCGCCACCGGCCACTTCATGCCGCCGTCACCTTCACCCGTTCCACCACGTTGCGCGCATAGCCGTTTGGGTTCCAGCTCGCCACCATCGGCTGCACCTCGCCGGCATGGGTCTCGGCCCGGGCAAGCAGGACATGGGCGCCCGGTGCCAGCTCGACCGGCAAGGTCCAGCCCCGGAAACTGTAGCGGCCGACGTCGGGGCCCAGCCGCGCCTCGGCCCAGCGCCGCCCGTCGTCGGCCGACACCATCACCCGCCGGATTCCTGCCCCGCCGTCGAAGGCAAATCCGGCAAGCTCCACCCGCCCGGCGCGCAGCTGCGCCCCGTCGACCACGCTGGTGATGAAGCTGCGCACGCGCAGCCGGCTGATCGGAACCGTCTTCTCCGGCTTGGTGCCGGGCTCCACGCAGCCGCATGCATTGTCGGGCAGGCGATAGGTCTTGTGCATGAAGTAGCCGTCGAACGGCCGGTCCAGCACCGTGATCCGCTCGAGGTGCTTTACCCAATAGGTGCCGAACCAGCCCGGCACCACCAGCCGCAGCGGAAAGCCGTTCAGGAACGGCAGCGGCTCGCCGTTCATCGCCCAGGCCAGCAGCACCTCGCCGTCGGCGGCATGATCAACCGACAGCGACTTGGCGAAATCATGTCCGGTGGGCAGCACGGGCCCATCCAGCCCTTCGAACATCACCTCCATGGCACCGGCCTTCAGCCCGGCGGCCTGCAGCACGGCTTTCAGCGGAACGCCGGTCCAGCGCGCATTCCCCATTGCGCCATGGCCCAGCTGCCCGCCCCCCACGCGCGGTTCGGAAAAGCCGCGGCTGTTGCCCGAACACTGGTTCACGGCGACCACTTGTGCGGTCGGCATCGCCTTCAGATCAGCCAGCGACAGCGACAGAGGCTGCGACACATGCCCGCCGACCGCCAGCCGCCAGGCAGCAACGTCCAGATCCAGCGGAAGCTGGCCCATGGAATAGCGCACATAGAAGGCATCGTTCGGGGTCAGAAGGCTGCCGTTGGCCACGCTCTGGGCAAAGACGCCGAATGGCGTTTCCAGCTGCGGCGGTCTCGCTGTCATCTGAAGCATCGGCCGCTTGCCGGGAAAGCGGACCAGCGGGCGGGTTCCATTGGCGAAGGGCAAGTCCACGCTTGCCCCTTCGCGCAATGCTTCGGCAG
>JBKDAC010000352.1:0-4385 GCA_046316515.1 Sandaracinobacter sp.
GGCGTCCACAACGGCTCCACCAGGCGAAATTTCAATGCGTTGGGGCCTCGCCCAGCAACTCCAGGGCCTGGTTCAGTTTGGCTTGCAGCGCCGGCGTCCGAAAGAAGCTCCGGCAGGCGTCCACGCCGCCCATGCGTTGAAGGACAGACAGGGCCTCGCGCGCCTCTGCCGTGCGGCCGGCAAGGGCAAGGCTGGTGCCACGCACCATGTGGGGCACGGGATAGTTGGGCAGCAGCCGCATCGCCTCTTCCTGCACCACGGCCGCTTCCTCATACCGGTCCAGCCCCAGCAGGCAGGTGCCGATGTTCATCAGCTGCCAGGGGCGATAGATGGACCGCGGGTCCAGTCGGGCCGCCTTTTCCAGCCGCTCCAGCGCACGGGCGAAATTGCCGACCTCCACGTCGATCGTGCCGCCCCAAAACAGCACGAACGCCTTTTCCGGGTTCAGCTTCATCGCACGCTCGATCAGCGCGCTCGCCCGCGTGATGTCGGCCGGCAGGGTCGCGAAGGCACCCGCCGCCACCGTCAGGGCCATCAGGTCATCGCCGGCGATCTGGGCGGCGCGTTCGGCATGGGCAAGCCCGGCCGCGACAGCGCCCATCCGGTCCTCGGCCCAAAGGTTCAGCGCAAGGGTCGCGTGGCAAAAGCTCGCCGTCGCGACCGCCCAGGCATAGTTGGGGTCCAGCTCCACGGCCCGCTCGGCAAACGCCAGCGCCTCCTTCACGGCCTCGGAATCATATCGCGCCAGCTTGGCATTCGCGCGCAGGCTCAGCTCATAGGCGTCGGGCGAGTTCGTCGGCCGCACGACCGAGCGGCGCATCTCGGCATCGGTGATGGTGGAATCGATGGTGCTGACGACTGCGTTGGCGATGCGGTCCTGCAGCTCGAACACATCCTCCAGCGCATCGTCGAAGCGGTCGGCCCAGATCAGCTCGCCAACCAGAGCGTCCACCAGCTTCACCGAGATCCGCACCTTGCCGCCGGCCCTGCGGACGCTGCCCTCCAGCAGATAGCGCACGCCCAGTTCGCGCGCGATGTCCGGAGCGGTCTTGGTGGTGCCGCGATAGGACAGGCTGGACTGGCCGGCGATCACGAACAGCGAGGAGAAGCGCGACAGGACGGTCGAGATTTCCTCCACCATGCCGTCGGCGAAGAAATCCTGATCCTCGCCGCTGAGGCTGGCAAATGGCATCACCGCGATCGAGGGCTTGGCCGGCAGCCGGAACTCCGCCTTGGCCGCAAGTTCCAGCGGGGTGGAAATCTCGGAGGGCGGCAGTGTCGTCAGCTGGTGCAACTGGGGGAATGGGGTTTTCGGTCCATCCCGCTGCGACGAATGGGGCGCTGCCATGCGGCTGGCGCGCTCGGGCGCACTCCCGTCGTCGCGGCCCACCATCTTCAGCACTTCGCGCACCAGGCGGCGGAACAGCGCGTCGTCGGGCTCGCCCTGCCAGTGGCAGAGGTCGGCCGTCTGGGTCAGCTCGAACATCACTGGTCGCGCGCAGAACTCGATCATGGCCGGCACCAGCGTGCCCTGGCGCAGCGCGACGCTCGCTTCCGACCGGACCCAGCGGGAGGCAACCGACCGCGGCGACCACAGCACGACGACGGCGCCCGCCGTGCGCAGCGCGGTCTCGGTCGCCTCGTCGAACGTATCGCCCAGCTGGACGGTCACGTCCCACCATACCTCCAGCCCGGCCGACTCAAGCCCTTCCGCAAACAGACGTGCCTTGTCGCGATCGGCATGGGTATAGGACAGGAAGACGTCTGGCACTTGCTTGAGACCCTTGGGCTATGACTGCCACTTGTCGCGGTCAGTTAACCCCTTTTCCGGCCCCGCGCCACAGGCCAGCGCGACAGGTGAATTCCGAATAGTGACAGGTGGCGCGTCAGAAGCGGAACTGAACGCCCAGGGTTGGGCCATGAGTGAGCACGTCATAGACGAACCGGTCGAGGCCGTTGCCGGTTTCATAGTTCACATAGATCGCCCGATACCCCAGGATGGCCTTGGACTTGTTGCCCAGCCGGAAGCCGAACGACGGCCAGGCTTGGACGGCATAGTCCGATGCGATCCCGAACCCGCCGACATCGGCCATGACCGTCAGGTCTATGGTGCGGCTAAGCTGGAAGTTGGTGCGGATGCCGATCAGCGGATCGACCCAGGTTTCCGTGCGGCTGGCCGAGCGCGGGTTGCCAAGCGGGCCGGTGCCGGAAATGCCCGCGCCGATATTGTTGATGCGCGCGCCCACATAGGCCTCGGCATTCTTGTGGACCCGCATCAGGACCATCGGCGTATAGGCGCCCTGATAGCCGTCGAAGCTGGCCCGCCCGCCCGGCCCGTCGGCCGAGAGGTCCATGTAGGTGAGGTCCACCGCGAAGCCGAACTTGCCGTTGTTCGCTTCCAGGATGCCCATGGCGCCCCAATTGAGGTTGCGGAAGATGTCCGCCGGCGAGGCCGAGACGCTGATGTCGACGGGGCCGATGGCGGATTTCCCGTCCATGGCCGGGGCCATGAAATAGGGCGTCAGGCTGAATTCCCAGCCTTCGGCCTGGGCAGGCCCCGCCGTGATGGCAGCAGCAGCAATCAGGGCACGAAACAGCGTGGACATCATCAATTACTCCTGTCGGCAGGTCGGCAACCTTCTCCCTAGCGCCGGGGCGGGCAGCGAATTGGCCTAAATCGGGCTGTTCGGGCAGTTTGCCGCCGTTGCTGCGGCAGCGGGGAAACTTGAAAGCCGTGGGGCAGCCTGCCAAGGGGCGGTCATGGCAACGCTTCCGGCGACAGACATGTCGCGCATCCGCAATTTTTCGATCATCGCCCACATCGACCATGGGAAGTCGACCCTTGCCGATCGGCTGATCCAGCAGACCGGCGGGCTGACCGAGCGCGAGATGAGCGCGCAGGTGCTGGACAACATGGACATTGAGAAGGAGCGCGGCATCACCATCAAGGCGCAGACCGTGCGTCTGGATTACCGCGCGAAGGACGGCAAGGATTACATCCTGAACCTGATGGACACGCCGGGCCATGTGGACTTCGCCTATGAAGTCAGCCGCAGCCTCGCCGCCTGCGAGGGCGCGCTGCTGGTGGTGGACGCAGCGCAGGGCGTGGAGGCGCAGACGCTCGCCAACGTCTATCAGTCGATCGAGCATGACCATGAGATCGTGCCGGTGATCAACAAGGTGGACCTGCCCAGCGCCGAGCCCGAGAAGGTGAAGGCCGAGATCGAGGAGATCATCGGGCTGGACGCAAGCGATGCGGTGCTGACCAGCGCCAAGACGGGCATCGGCATCGCCGACGTGCTGGAAGCGATCGTGACGCGTATCCCGCCGCCCAAGGGCGACATCACGGCGCCGCTGAAGGCGATGCTGGTGGACAGCTGGTATGACCCTTATCTGGGCGTGGTGATCCTGATCCGGGTGATCGACGGGCAGATCACCAAGGGCCAGACCATCAAGTTCATGGCCGGCGACACGACGCACCTGGTGGACCGAGTGGGCGCCTTCCGCCCCAAGATCGAACAGCTGCCGCGGCTGGGGCCGGGCGAGATCGGTTTCATCACTGCGCAGATCAAGGAAATCGCACAGGCCCGCGTGGGCGACACCATCACCGATGCCAAGCGGCCGGCGAACGCGCCGCTGGAGGGCTTCAAGGAAGTGCAGCCGGTGGTGTTCTGCGGGCTGTTCCCGACAGACGCCGCCGATTTCGAGAAGCTGCGTGACAGCATCTACAAGCTGCGGCTGAACGATGCGAGCTTCAGCTTCGAGATGGAGACGAGCGCGGCGCTGGGCTTCGGCTTCCGCTGCGGCTTCCTCGGCCTCCTCCACCTGGAGATCATCCAGGAGCGGTTGAGCCGGGAGTATGACCTTGACCTCATCACCACCGCGCCGAGCGTGGTGTACAAGATCCATTTGACCAGCGGCGAGGTGATCGAGCTGCACAACCCGGCCGACATGCCGGACCCGGTGAAGATTGACCATATCGAGGAGCCCTGGATCGAGGCGACCATCTATGTGCCCGACGAGCATCTGGGCGCGATCCTGAAGCTGTGCCAGGACCGGCGCGGCATCCAGAAGAACCTCACCTATGTCGGTGGCCGCGCGCAGCTGGTCTATGAACTGCCGCTCAACGAAGTGGTGTTCGACTTTTATGACCGGCTGAAGAGCATCAGCCGGGGCTATGCGAGCTTTGACTATCACCAGACCGGCCACCGCGAGGGCGATCTGGTGAAGATGACCATCTTGGTGAACGGCGAGAAGGTGGACGCGCTGAGCATGATCGTGCACCGCGACGCCGCCGAGGGCCGCGGCCGGCACATGTGCGAGCGGCTGAAGGACCTGATCCCGAGGCACCTGTTCAAGATCCCGATCCAGGCGGCGATCGGCGG
>JBKDAC010000353.1:0-7563 GCA_046316515.1 Sandaracinobacter sp.
GGGTGATCAAGACCATGGCGTCGATCGATCAGCCCGTGGAAATCCTGGGCGGCATGATCGGCGGCGCGCTGGTCGGCACATTCCTTGGCGTTCTGCTGTCCTACTGCCTTGTCGGCCCGCTGGCGGCCAAGCTGCTGCAGGTCGTCGAGGCCGATTCAAAGCCCTTCGGTGTCGTCAAGGCGGCCATAGTCGCCCATGCCAACGGCCTACCCACCCCGGTTGCGATCGAGATCGCCCGCCGGATGACCCCTTCCGGACATGCCCCGTCGTTCCAGGAAATGGAAACGGTGCTGGATGAAGCAAGGACTACGCTCAATGCCGCCACAGCCTGATACCGAGGACAGGGGCCTGTGCGTCCTGCCCGCCCAGTGCAACACCGTGGCCGCAGAGGATCTGCGGACCCGGCTCGTCCTGGCGGCGGACTGGTCCGACCACACCCGCATCGATGCCTCGGGCGTCGAGAGCATCGGACAGGCCGTGCTCCAACTTCTCACCGCCGCCTACGCGGATTCCGCCGCCAATGGGCGCGATTTCAGCATCGTGAACCCCAGCCCCTCGTTCCTCGCCCGCGTGGACGGTTGCAAGCTTTCCGCAGCCGTCGGCCTGGCCTCCGAAAGGACCTTTGACCAATGACCAAGCTTGTGCTTGCCGTCGACGACTCTGCCAGCATGCGAATGCTGCTGAAGACCTCGCTGACCGCGCAGGGCTTCCGGATCGAGTCCGCCAGCGACGGTGTCCATGGCCTCGAGCGCATGCACGAGGTGAACCCCGACCTGCTGATTACCGACATCAACATGCCGCGCATGGATGGCTTCGAGCTGATCGAGGCCGTGCGACGCGAGCACCAGTTCCGCGGCACGCCAATTCTGGTGCTCAGCACCGAATTCTCGGAAGAAAAGAAGGCCCGCGCCCGCAACGCCGGCGCTACGGGCTGGATCACCAAGCCGTTCGATCCCCAGAAGCTGGGCACGGCAATCCGCCGGGTCTGCCCATGAGCGACGATCTCGAATCCATCCAGGCAATCTTCTTCGAGGAGTGCGAGGAAGGCCTGATCGCCGCCGAGGCCGGCCTGAACCAGATGGCGGGCGGCAACACCTCGCCCGACGTGATTGCCGCCGTCTTCCGCGCTGTGCACTCCATCAAGGGCGGCTCGGGCGCGTTCGGCTTCATGGATCTGATGGGTTTCTCGCACAAGTTCGAGAACCTGCTGGAGGAAGTGCGCGGCGGCCGCATCGCGGTGACGCCCGAATGCATGCGCTTGATGCTTTCCGCCTTCGACGTCCTGTCGGATCATGTCGGGGCGGCACTTGGCCGCAATGCCCTCCCCGACGACGCTGCCGCATCGGAAGCCCTGGAAAACATGCTGGAGGTGGGCAGCAACGCCGCGCCTTCCGCCGCTGCACCGGTTGCGGCACCCGTGGCTGCACCCGTGGCTGCAGCTCCGGTCGCGGCCCCGCCGCCCGCCACCCCAGCCGATGACGACATGGGCTTCGTTCCTGTCACCGTCGATCTCCCAGACCTGGACGGCCTGCCGGATCTCGACGCGCAACCGCTGTTGGAGGCGTCGGCGCCGGTTGCCGGCGGGGCAGAGCCATCGCGCTGGCGCATCCGCTATGCACCCTCCCGGATGGCGATCGCAAACGGCGGCGAACCGTTGCTGGTCATCCGCGAGATAGAGGCCTTCGGCGGAGAAGTGCTTCATGTCGACAGCAGTGCGCTTCCGGATCTGCACAGCCTGGACCCGGAGGACAGCTATTTTGTCTATGACATTGCCGTTCCCGCCGCGATCCCCGAGCAGCAGATCCGCGACTGCTTCGAGTTTGCCGACACCTCGACCATTGTCGAGATCCGGCGCGAAGGCGGCCCGCTTGACGATCCCGAGCTGGCCCCGCCGCCTGGAGCCTCCGCCTTGGCAAAGGTGGTCAGCCTGAGCGACTATCAGCCGCCGGCGCCCCGCGCCGTCGAGGCCAGGCCCAGCGAGAACAACTCCCAGACCATCCGTATCGATCTGGCGAAGCTGGACCTGCTGCTGAACCTCGTCGGCGAGCTGGTTATCCGCAACTCGATCCTGTCCGACCGGCTGTCACCGGCCGACCAGGAACGGGTGGAGCTTCCCGAACTGGCCCGGCTGACGCGCGAGATCCAGGACAATGTCATGTCGCTCCGGGCACAGCCGATCCGGCAGGCCTTCTCCCGCGTGCCGCGGATGCTGCGCGATCTTTGCGCGGAAACCGGCAAGCAGGTGCTGCTGGACACCAGCGGAGAGACGACCGAAGTCGACAAGGGCGTGATCGAGAAGATCGGCGAACCGCTGACTCACCTGATCCGCAACGCCGTCGACCATGGCATCGAAACCCCGGCCGAGCGGGTGGCCGCCGGCAAGCCGGCCGAGGGCCTGATCCGGCTTTCGGCCGAGCAGAAGGGGGCCCGGATCTTCGTCAGCATCAGCGACGACGGCCGCGGCATCGACCGGGCGCGGGTTCGCGCCAAGGCCATCGAGCGCGGCATCATCGAGGCCGACGCGCCCCTGTCCGACGAAGAGATCGACCAGCTGATCTGCGCCCCCGGCTTCTCGACGGCCGACAGCATCTCGAACATCTCGGGACGGGGTGTCGGAATGGACGTTGTCCGTTCCAACGTGGAGGCGCTGGGCGGCCGCGTCGAAATCAGCTCGACACCGGGCAGGGGTACGACCTTCACCCTCGCACTCCCACTCACCCTTGCGATCCTGGACGGCATGATCGTGCGCCTTGCCGGGCAGCGCTTCGTACTGCCCCTGGCCAACGTCGTCGAGGCGGTGCAGCCCGAGGCAAGCCAGGTCCGCCCGATCACGCCGACGTCAGAGACGATTGAACTGCGCGGGTCCTACCTGCCGGTCCGCCGCCTCACCGACTTCTTCGGGCTGGCAGACCATGACATGCCCGACGAGGCGCGCCGGCCACCCGAGGACTCGCTTGTCGTCATCGTAGAGAGCGACTCCTCGGGCCGGATGGGCCTGATGGTGGACACCATCGAGGACCGCCGCGAAGTCGTGATCAAGAGCCTCGACCAGAACCTTTATCCGATCCGCGGTCTCGGCGGCGCGACGATCCTGGGCGACGGCTCCATCGCCCTCATCCTCGACGTCGACGCACTGATGACCAACACACCCACCCGCTACAGCAACCAGGGACTAGCAGCATGACAAGCATCGAAGGCCAGGCCGACCGCAAGATGGTGACCTTCTCTTTGGGCACCCAGATGTTCGGCATCGACATGATCGACCTCATCGAGATCCGCGAATGGGAGGCGCCGACGCCGCTGCCCAACGTGCCCTCCTACATCAAGGGCGTCACGAACCTGCGCGGAACGGTGGTCCCCGTTATCGGCCTTGCAGAGCGGCTGGGCTGGACCCCCAGCGTGATCCACCCGCGGTCCTGCATCCTGGTCGTCAACATCGGCGGCAAGCAGTCCGGCCTGCTGGTGGACGAGGTCGCCGACATCGTCGCGCTGGTCAGCACCGACGTGCAGCCAGCCCCCGAAAGCGAAGTCGGCGACACCAACGTGATTGCCGGCGTAGTGCGCATCGGCACCCCCCGGGGCAAGGACGGCGAACTGGCCGAGGGCGAGGGCACGATGGTGCTCCTGCTCGATCTGTCGGCCCTCGCCGTCAGCCGCCCGATCGATATGGCAGCCTGATCCCGCTGCCGGAGCACCGACCATGAATGCCATAACGGAACTGCTGATCCCGGCCCAGGCCGACCTCACCCGAGCGGAGTTCGATGAGATCGCCGAGATCATGCTGGCCGAGGCGCGCAACTACATGCCGCCGCACAAGATCACACTGGCCCAATCGCGGCTGGCGCGGCGCATGCGGCGGCTGAACCTGACGACCTGGCGGGCCTATATCGACCGCGTCCGCCAGGACGAGGAGGAGCGCGGCGAACTGATCATCGCCCTCACCACCAACCACACCCATTTCTTTCGCGAATCCCACCATTATGACGACCTCTCCCGGCGCCTGATGCCGCAGTTCAAGGCCGCCGGGCGGAAGTCGATCCGTATCTGGTCGGCAGGCTGCTCGACCGGCGAGGAGGTCTACTCGACCTGCATGACCCTGCTGGGCGAGGACATGACGAGCGCCGCCTGGGTGCGCAACGCCGATGTGAAGCTTCTGGCGACCGACATCTCCACCCCTGTCGTCGAGCGGACGCGGGCTGCCATCTACAGCCAAGAGGTAGCCGCCGCCATTCCGGAGCGGCAGCGCGGCCTTTGGACGGTCCCGCACGGTGCCGACGAGGTGCGCATCGCGGATCTGCCGCGCAGCATGGTGACAGCACAGGTGCTGAACCTGTTCGGCGACTGGCCGATGCAACGCAAGTTCGACGTGATCTTCTGCCGCAACGTGATGATCTACTTCGACGATGCGGCAAAGTCGGACCTGACGACCAGGTTCGCGAGCGCCCTGAAGCCGGGCGGAACACTCTACATCGGGCATTCCGAGCGGCTCGTCGGCCCCGACCGCAACCGATTCACGATCGGTGGGCAGACGATCTACATCCTGGACGAAGGGTCGCACTGATGGGTCACCTGCCCGTGCCGGTCCGGACGCTCGTGATCGACGACAGCGCTTCGATGCGGATGATGTTGCGCCGCCTGCTGACAGCAGACCCGGGGATCGAGGTGGTGGGGACCGCATCCTGCCCCGATACCGCCGGCGGTGCCATCGCAGAACTCAGGCCCGACGTCCTTACCCTGGATGTCGACATGCCGGGAACCGACGGCCTGACCTTTCTGGCGCGACTGATGGATGCGCGCCCGATGCCCGTGGTTATGTGCTCGTCCCTGACGGCCAAAGGTGCGGAGGTCAGCATCGAGGCCCTTCGCCTGGGCGCATTCGATTGCGTTCCCAAGCCAAGCGGCGACCCGGACGCTGTGGCCGAAGCAGCGACCATCCTGCGCGAAACCGTGAAGGCGGCAGGCCGGTCCCATATCCGACGCGCCCAACCCCAGACCGTTGCTCCGGCGACACCTCAGGCCCGCCACACGTCCAGCGGACTTGCCGGCTCCAACGCGGTCATTGCAATCGGCGCATCCACCGGCGGCGTGGAAGCCCTGTTCGAGATTCTGGGATCCCTTCCGGCCGACTGCCCTCCGGTCCTGATCGTGCAGCACATGCCCGCCGCATTCACGGCAGGCTTTGCCAGCCGCCTCGACCGCAACAGCCCGCTCGAGGTGCTGCACGCCGTCGACCGCACGCCGCTGAAACGTGGCACCGCCTACATCGCTCCCGGCGGCACCCTTCACATGGAAGTCGTGCCCGGGAACCCGCCCCACATCCGGCTTGTGGAGGGCCCACCTTCCGGC
This sequence comes from Sandaracinobacter sp., assembly GCA_046316515.1. Lineage (GTDB taxonomy): Bacteria > Pseudomonadota > Alphaproteobacteria > Sphingomonadales > Sphingomonadaceae > Sandaracinobacteroides. The sequence goes on from JBKDAC010000353.1 coordinate 5,347, forward strand.
GGCCACCGGCCCTCCGTCGACCGCCTCTTTCATTCGGTTGCCGCGCTCGGCCGGCCTATGGTGGGCGTGATCCTGACCGGCATGGGCCGCGACGGCGCCGAAGGTCTTGCCGCAATGCGCCGCGCCGGCGCGCGCACCATCGGGCAGGACCAGGCAAGCAGCGTGGTTTACGGAATGCCACGCGCTGCGGCCGAAGCCGGTGCTATAATGGAACAGACTGATTTGTCGCGCATGCCCGAAGCCATCGTGGCGGCCTGCCGCGCCCTCGCCTCCAGGAGTAGATGAATGCCTGCCGCATCCGCAATCAGGGTCATGGTCGTCGACGATCAGGCAAGCATGCGCGCCATGATCCGGCGCGCCTTGCAGGATTTCGGCTTCCGCGACGTGCGCGACGCACCAAGCGCAGTCGCTGCCCTGCCTGCCATCAAGCAGGACCGCGTCCACCTTGTCATTTCCGATTACAACATGCCCGACATGGATGGGCTGGAGTTCCTGAAGCAGGTCCGCGCGGACCCCGTCATCGGCAAGACCGTCTTTATCATGCTGACCGGATCGGCCGACCGGGATCTCGTCCAGAACGCGGCAGCCAGCGGGGTCAACAACTATATCGTCAAGCCCTTCGCGCCAGCCGCACTGAAGGACAAGATCGAGCGCGTTTTCGGCGAGCTGACCTGATCCATGCAACGCATACCCATCATCCAGGGCGAGCATGCCGTGGTGAGCCGCCCCGGAGTGATGATCACGACGCTTCTGGGATCGTGCATCGCCGTATGCCTGCAGGACCCGACCACCCACATCGGGGGCATGAACCACTTCCTGCTGGGAGAGCCCGGCAAGGATGATCGGATCGCCGCTGCCGACCTCGTCCGCTACGGCGTCCATTCGATGGAGCTATTGATCAACGAGCTGATGCGCAACGGTGCGCGGCGCGACAGCCTGAAAGCCCAGATGTATGGCGGCGCCAGCGTCGTCGCGGGCCTGGGCGACGTGGGCAAGCGCAACATCGACTTCGCAAGACGATTCCTGACTGCCGAAGGCATCCCGCTTGGTCATTCGGACGTCGGCGGCAAGTCTGCGCGCCGGGTGGAGTTCCTGCCTTATGATGGGCGCGCGCGGTCCAGCGTCGTCACCGATCCGGTGCCGGTGGTGGCGCCCGCGCCCCGGCGTCTGCCGCAGTCCGAGCTGGAACTGTTCTGATCAAGGCCCGACCCCGGCCTTTTTGGCACGGCAATACCCTCACTCGCGAATGGCGGCCTATATGAACTCCATGTCCTCGCTCACAAAGCTCGGTACCTCGCTCTGCGCAGCCCTGTCGGAGGAACTGCGGGACACAAAGGGGCTCATGGAGCAGCTCGCCGACCTCCTCGTAGCGGACGAGGCGCTGTGCCAGGCCTACAGCGTGCAGCTGCAGGCCTTCGATTTCATCGTGCAGAGAACAGAGGAAAGTGCCCGCCTGCTCGACAGCCTGGCGGCCGGCACCTGCTCTATGGAGACCATCGAGAAGGTTCGCTTGAACCATGTCCAGGAGCGGTTGAAGCTCGCGCTTCTGGCGGCCTGAGCCATGGCCAAGGCTCCGGCTCAGGCGAGCAATGTTCGCCCGATCGTCATTCGTCGCATCAAGAAGGGTGGCCATGGCGGCCACCACGGCGGCGCCTGGAAGGTGGCCTATGCCGACTTCGTGACCGCCATGATGGCCTTCTTCATGCTGCTGTGGCTGCTGGCCAACCCCGACAAGGTGCGCCTGCGCGGCCTTGCAGAATATTTCTCGCCCGCCCCCCCGAACGCCACCCCCACGATGACGCTGACATCACAGCCCGGGCCCTGGCCGAGGCAGGGCAGCTATCAGCGGCGGTCGCAGGCTGATGGCCCGTCGAAGCTGGGCAAGCGGGCCATCGAAGCAGGGATCGAAGGCACTCTTCGCGGCGGGTCTGCGGCCGTTCCCGATCCGTCGATGCGTGTCATGGCTGCCGAGATGAAGCTTGCGCTGGATGCGGCCGGAGAGACAGCCGAGGAATCCGTCGTGGTGGAAACCAGCCGCGATGGCCTGCGCATCAGCCTGATGGACACCGACAGGACATCCATGTTCCGGCCCGGCACCGCCGCGCCCACCCCCCTTGCCAGGCTGATGCTGGGCAAGATCGCGCAGAAGCTGGGGCCCTCGGGGCCCCGCGTGGCGATCGAGGGGCATACCGATGGCGACGGCTCGGGCGGCGAAGC
>JBKDAC010000354.1:0-6687 GCA_046316515.1 Sandaracinobacter sp.
GTCTAGAGCCAGTCCGTGCGGCTTATGTGACAGTCGCGTTGCGGTTTTGTGACGCCCTCGGCGAAACCTCGGTCTCGCCAACCGTGCCGCCCACATAATCGCCGGCCTCGCCGCGCGGCGGCACCAGCACCGGAAGCGTGAACGACACGTTCGTCCCTTCTCCCTGCCGGCTCGTGATGTCCAGCCGCCCGCGATGCCGCTCCACGATATGCTTCACGATCGCAAGGCCCAGCCCCGTGCCCCCCATCGACCGCGAGCGTCCGGTATCCACCCGATAGAAGCGCTCAGTCAGCCGCGGCAGATGCGCGGGCGCAATCCCGTCGCCCTGATCGATCACCGACACCCGCACCATCGGCTCGCCGCGGCCTGGCGGCTCGGGTGCCGCCATCACCGTGATCGGCGTCCCCGACCGCCCATATTTCAGCGCGTTCGACACCAGATTGTGCAGCACCTGCAAGATCTGGTCGCGGTCCGCCACCACCTGCGGCAGGTCGGGTGCAACCTGCAGGTCCAGCAGTCGGCCATCGGCGTCCATCCGCATGGCCAGGGTCTTGCCCACATCGGCCAGCAGCGGCGGCAACGCCAGCAGCGCCTGCGGACGCACATGCTTGTCCAGCTCGATCCGGCTCAGCCCCAGCAGGTCGTCGATCAGCCGCGACATCCGCCCTGCCTCGGCCGCCATGATCTCCAGGAACCGCTGCCGCGCGGGCGCATCCTCGGCCGCAGGCCCCAGCAGGGTCTCGATAAAGCCCGAGATGTTCGCCAGCGGCGTGCGCAGCTCGTGGCTCGCATTGGCCACGAAATCCGCCCGCATCCGCTCGGTCAGCCGGGCCTGGGTCATGTCGGCAAAGCTCACCAGCAGCCGCCCGTCGGGCCCCAGCTCCAGGTCCAGTGCCACCACCCGCACACGGAAGGCCCCGTCATGCGCGCCCAGCGTCGTCACCTCTCGCGGCTCCGGCCGCCCGCCCGCCATCCCAAGGCGCAGCGCCTCCATCACCACCGGGTGCCGCACGGTCTGGCGCACATCGGCGCCCACAATGCGCTGGCCCAGCAGCTCCTGCGCCCCGGCGTTGGCCGCCAGCACGCGCCAGCCGCCCGAAACCAGAATCGCCGGGTCGGCCAGCGCCGTGATGCTGATCCGGTCAACACCCGTATCCGGCGCGGGCGCGGCGCTGGGCGGCACCGGCGGCGCCTCCACCTCCGGCAGCGGAAGCGGCGTTGTCGCCCGATACACAAGGAACAGCACCAGCCCGACCAGCAGGCCACAAACCAGCGGCGACACGCCGGCCCGGTCGGCAGCCACCGCCGCCGCAAGGGCGGCGGCAGTTGTGCCCGTCATCCACAAGAGCTGGTTCCTCGTCATACGGTGCTAGCTGCCACAGCTTGCGCAGCCATGCACCCGCTTTTGCGCTGCAACTGTGCGCAGCCGTCCGCGCCTCAGCCGGCCTTCAGCTTGCGCACTACTGCCTCGCCCATGCCCCCCATCAGGTCGAGCAATCGGTCGGGATCCTGCCGCTTCAGGTCCAGCAGCGCCATTTCCGGCCCGCCGCCCCCCACCGGTATCTCGCGCTTGCCCGCCCGCATACCGTCAAGAATGATCGCGGCGGCCTCGTCCGCGGAAATGCCGGCGTCCACATCATCCTCGCCGGCCCCCTTCACGCTGCCGTCGGCGGTCAGCGCCCGGGCCCCGATCTCGGTCCGAACAAAGCCCGGCACGATCGTCGTCACCTGCACGCCCCGGTGCGAAACCTCGGTGCGCAGCGAATCGAAGAAGCCCATCACCGCATGCTTTGCCGCGCAATATCCCGTGCGCTGCGGCGATCCCACCTTGCCCGCCACGCTTGCCACCACCGCAAGGTGCCCCGCCCCGCGCGCCAGCATCTGCGGCAGCACCAGCTTCGTCAGATGCACGGGCGCAAAGAAATCCACCTCCATAATGGTGCGATAGACGGACAGATCCGTAAGCTCGGCCAGGCTCCGCTGCGAAATGCCCGCATTGTTCACCAAAAGGTCGATGACGCCCGCATGGTGCACGATGGCCGGCAGGGCCTCATGGTCCGTCGCCTCAAAAGGCAGGATCATGTTGTGCGGCACGTCGGCGGCCACCTCTGCCAGCGCCCTGCCGTTCCGCCCCGAAAGGATCACGGTCGCGCCCGCCTTGCCGAACGCCCGCGCCAGCCCGGCCCCGATCCCGGATGACGCGCCGGTGATCCATATCCGCTTGCCGGCCCAGTCCATCAGAAACCCCCAACACCCCAGGGTGGAACCACCGGCGCCTTCATCAGCACCGGATGCACGAAGGTCAGCCCGGCCCACAGCGCCGCACCGCCCACCACAGGCACGACCCCGGGCCACAATGCGCTCCAGGGCTGCTTGCCCGACATCTGCGCGCCCAGCGGCCAATAGCTGGTCTCCCGCTCATAACGCTCCCAGGTCGCCCCCATCAGCCGCCGCTTCTTGCTGTCCTGGTGCGCCGCGCCCAGCAGCGCCAGCAGGCCGATGCCGGCCGCCAGGATCACCGTCGGCAGGCTGCCCGACAGCGTGGCATGCACGGCCGCCCACAGGGCGAAAGACCACATCATCGGATGCCGCGTGATCCTCAGCACGCCCGATGCCGGCCGGTCGCTCGCCGGCACGCCGGCCAGCGCCTTGTTCGCAGGCGTCACGGATCCCATGAACAGGATGCTCGCCAGCAGCATCACCAGCGCCGCTGCATGCCAGGCCCCGGTTGGCGCCACCCAGATGATCTGGGGCGGAAGATCGCGGTACAGGGATATCGCTCCGCCCAGGAAGGCAAACGACACCAGTGCATAGATGCCCTGGAACCCCATTCCCCCGAAACGCGCCACCAGCCCGTCACGAATGCCGGGCGTCGCCATGCCGATATGGCTCAGCACAAAGCCCGCCAGCAGCAAAATGAACAGCGTCATAGTCTCACCCCTTCAAACCAGTATCCGGCTCAGCGCCGATAGGCCTCCGGCAGATCGCTCCGATCCCGTCCAGGCAGATAGCGCCTTGCGAGCTTCGTCTGTCGGCTTTCCAGAGTCTGCGGGACTCCGCGGATGAACACCTGCTCGGCCTGCGTCGACAGCTCCAGCGGATCGCCCGACCAGATGACCACGTCGCCCTGCGCGCCCTGCCGCAATACCCCATGCCCCGAGAGCCCGAAAATCTCGGCCGGCGCCCGCGTGATGCTGGCAAAGGCCTGGTCCCAGGTCAGGCCCGACGCCCCGGGAAGCCGCGCCTGTGCCACCATGTTGCCCGCATAGTGCGGCAGGTTGCGCGGCTGGAACGAGGCATCGAGGTCAGGCGTACCCAGCGCGACCTTCACGCCGGCCGCAACCAACCGCCCCACGTTCGACATGGTCGCGCCCAGATACTCGAAATTTTCCGGCCGGTTCTGCATCCCCAGCGTGATCACCGGAACGCCGGCCCGGGCAATCTCGTTCGCCACCATCCAGCCTTCGTTCGCCGACACCAGCACCAGCCGCAGCCCCGGATACATGGTCGGCAGCTTCAGCACCTGCCGGATGTCCGACGCCCGGTCCACCCGCACCAGCAGCGGCTGCGCGCTCCTCAGCACCAGCGTCAGCGCCTCGGCGTCATCGCGGGTCACGCGAAGGTCCATGTGCTGGTCGCGCATCGGGAAGGCGAGGCCGTTCTGCACCCGCTTTGCCTCCTCCAGCGCGTTGGTCAGCTCGTTCCAGGCAGACGGCCGCGAACCACCCGCCAGCGCCGCCCCGCGCTCGCCATAGCTCACATACTGGAACGCCCGCGGCCTCAGCGGCACCGTCTGTCCGTCCGCAAGGCTCAGCACAAACCCCTGCCCTGCGAACAGCGTCCGCCCCGGCGAAGGCCCGACGATGGCGGCCGTCACACCCTCCTGCCGGCTCACCGGGATCGACGTCTCATTGGGGTTCAGCGCAACGTCCAGCATCAGCGCGGCCGAGCCCGCCGCATTGCGCGCCGACTGGTCGTTCGCACTGTCGTCACCCGCCACCTCGGCCGTGCCCGTCTGGCTGATCCCGGCGATCACACCCGGCGTCACCCACTTGCCCGTCGCATCCACTTGTCGGTAGCCGGCGGGCACACTGGTCCCCGCCTGCACACCGACAACAACGCCATCCTTCAGCAACACTGTCCCGCCCTCGATCGGCGCGCCCGTGTTCGTGACCACCTTGCCGCCCGTGATCGCGATGCGCTCCTGCGCAGAGACACCGCTCGCCGACGCAAGCAGCAGCGAAACAAGAAGGAGCTTCCTCATTTCCGGTCTCCTTCACCCGGCTGGCCCAGCTCGAAATCGCTCACCGGCCGACGCCGCGGATCATCCGTGTCATACAGCAGCGCCCCATCGATCCACACCTTCTCGGGCCGCGAATAAACGCTCAGCGGATTGCCGTTCCACAGCACCACATCCGCCTGCTTGCCCGGCTCCAGGCTCCCCACCCTGTCGGCGATGCCCAGCGCCTTCGCCGGGTTGATCGCGATCCAGGTCCAGGCCTCCTCGTCCTTGATCTGAAGGCCCCATTTCCGCCCGTCGGCCAGTGCCTTGGCCGTCTCCTGATTCAGCCGCTGGATGCCGTCGGCATCGTCGCTATGGGTAATGGCACAGCCCCCGGCCGCATGCAGGAAGGGCAGATTCTCCTCGATCCCGTCATAGCTTTCCAGCTTGAAGCCCCACCAGTCGGCCCACAGCGCCCCGCAGATGCCCTCGGCCTTCAGCAGGTCGGCGATCTTGTAGGCCTCCACCGCATGGTGGAACGCCGACACCTTGTAGCCGAACTCCTTCGACAGCTGGATGATGTTCGCCATCTCGTCCGCCCGATAGCAGTGGTTCTGCACCAGGATCTTCCCATCCAGTACGCCCGCCAGTGTCTCCATCTGCAGGTCGCGCTTCTGCGGCCCCTTGGCGGTCTTCATCCGCGCCTGATAGTCCCGCGCATTGGCCCAGGTCTGGCGCATCACCGCCACATTCCCCATCCGTGTCTGCGGCATCTGGTTGCGGCTGCCATAGACGCGCTTGGGGTTCTCCCCACAGGCCATCTTCAGGCTCCAGGGCGCGCCCGGCATCAGCATGTCCTGCGCGGTCCGCCCATAAACATTCTTCAGCGTCGATCCCCGCCCGCCGAACAGGTTCGCCGAACCCGGCAGCACATGCAGCACCGTCACCCCACCCGCAAGCGCCCGCGAAAAACCCGGATCCTGCGGCCACACCGAATGGATCGACCACACCTCCGGCCGCGCAGGCGAGGTCGCCTCATTGCCGTCCGAATGGGCCGGAACGCCCGGCGAGGGATAGTTGCCCAGGTGGGAATGGATGTCGATCACGCCGGGCGTCACCCACTTGCCACGCCCATCGATCACCGTCGCCCCGGCCGTGTCCACCGCCTGCCCGATGGCAACAACCTTGCCGCCCTCGAACCGCACGGCCCCATTGTCGATCTTGCCGCCCTTGCCGTCGAAGATCGTCACATTGGCGATCACCGTCGGCACCCCCGACCAGGGCCGATAGGTGGATGCCACCGCACTCTCCGCGTCCGGGCTTCCCCCCTGCAGGGCCAGCGCCGGAGGCGGCGCAGCCGTCTTCCCCCCGCCCGTCGTCGCACATCCCACAAGTGCCGGGGCTGTCAGCAGCAACGCCAGCAGCCCGATCCCCGCATTCCGCATCAATTCACCTTCCCGATCGACCCTTCCGGGTGCATCCCGGCCGCCTGCGGCTCGCCAAGCTCGGCCGCGCCCGCCACCTTGCCGTCCTCCAGCGTGTCCAGGTGCATCCACCGCTTCACCAGCGGGCTCACCACCAGCACGGCCACGCCAACCCCCATCGCGATCCAGCCGAACATCTCATAGATGTCCAGCAGCCCCTGCTTCGTCATCACCCCGTCATGGCCGCCGGTCGCCTCGCCGATCTTGCCGGCCACGAAATTCCCAACCGCCGACATGTAGAACCAGGCCCCCATGATCAGCGAGGCAAGATAACTCGGCGCAAGCCGGTTCATCGCCGAAAGCCCTACGGGCGAAAGGCACAGCTCGGCGGTCGTCGCCAGCAGATAATAGGCAAACACCAGATAGACCGGAGTCATCGCCGCCACGCCAAAGGCCGTCGTGCCCCACACCAGCACCAGGTTCGCAAGCCCCATCTGCAGCAGCGCCAGCCCGAACTTGGCCGGCGCCGAAGGCTCCAGCCCGCGCGGCCCCAGCCACTGCCACAGCCCGGCAAACAGCGGCGCCAACAGGATAATAAAGATCGGATTGATCGATTGGAAAATCCCCGCCGGCACATTGCCCCGGTCGACGAACCGGTCCGTGAACAGGTTCATCGATCCGCCGGCCTGCTCGAACAGCCCCCAGAAGATCGGGTTCAGCGAAATCAGGAACAGGATCGCAAAGATGCGCTCGCGCGGCTCCTTCTCCAGCTTGAAGCTCTGAACCAGCACATAGCCCAGTAGCAGCACCCCCGACACCGCCAGCAGCGACTGGATCACATCCTGGAACTGCACCAGCGCCCAGATCACCGCAACCGACGCCAGCCCCACGCCATACAGCATCAGCTCCGTCGACCGCGCCAGCGGCGCCGGCGACGCGCCCGCCCCGGCCAGCGGCCCCCGGCCCTGCACGGCCACCACCAGCCCCCCCACCCTCCCGGAGCCCGAGAGGCCGAGGCGCGCCCGCGAGACAAGCGTCGGC
>JBKDAC010000355.1:0-6491 GCA_046316515.1 Sandaracinobacter sp.
CGGGTGAAGACCTCGGGCATCGACTTCGATCTGGCCTATCAGCTGCCCACCACGGGTGACTTCCGGTTCCGGGCGCGGGCAATCGCCAGCTACCTGATCAACCGGGACAACTACACCGACATCAGCCGTCCGGACTTCATCAACCAGCAGAAGCTGGAACTAGGTGATCCGGAATGGCAGGCGACGCTCAACCTGGGCTTCGGGTTCAAGAAGTTCGATCTCGACTATACGCTGCGCTATGTCGGCGGTACGACGGTCTCGGCGGAATATGAGAACATGAACTCGGTGCAGGGCCGGCCTCCGCTGAACCCCGACCAGTTCCCGTTCACCTTCTACCCGGACTTCACCTACCACGACATCCGTGGCACGCTGAACCTGAAGCAGGATGCGTCGGTCTTCTTCGGTATCGACAACGTGCTCGACACCATGCCCCCCTTCGGGCTGATGGGGACGGAAGCAGGCGCCGGCGTCTATCCGAACACCGGGCGCTTCTTCTACCTGGGCGTCGACTTCCGCTTCTAGTCGATTGCAATCACGCGAAAGGGCGGGGAGAAATCCCCGCCCTTTTTCGTTGGGCCTGCGACACCGGGCCACCCTCCCCACCAGCACAGGTTGCGCGCGCGTCCGGCTGTGCCAAACCGGCTGGGAAAAGGGAGTAACCGCCATGCTCGACATCAGCCGCCGCACCGCCTTCAACGAGGATCACAACGCCTTCCGCGACCAGGTCCGCAAGTTCTTCGCCAAGGAACTGGTGCCCAATCTCGACAAGTGGGAAGAGGACGGCGTCGTCGATCGCAACTTCTGGCGCGCCTGCGGCGAGGCCGGCCTGCTGTGCCCCACCGTTCCCGAAGAACATGGCGGCCTCGGGCTCGACTTCGGCTACAATGCCGTCATCGACGAGGAGCTTGCCTATGCCGGCTCGTCGGCCGGCATAACCCTCCAGTCCGACATCGTCGCCGAGTATATCGTCAGCTACGGCTCCGACGAGCAGAAGGCGAAGTATCTGCCCAAGATGATCTCGGGCGAATGCATCACCGCAATCGCGATGACCGAGCCCGGCGCCGGCTCCGACCTTCAGGGCATCCGCACCACCGCCAAGCGCGACGGCAATCATTATGTCCTGAACGGCTCCAAGACCTACATCACCAACGGCCAGAACGCCGACCTGGTGATCGTGGTTGCCAAGACCGACCCCGACAAGGGCGCAAAGGGCACCAGCCTGATCCTGGTGGATGCCGGCACGGCTGGCTTTTCCAAGGGCCGCAACCTCGATAAGATCGGGCAGAACAGCGCCGACACGTCGGAACTCTTCTTCGAGGATGTGCGCGTGCCCATCACCAACTGCCTGGGCGAGGAGAACAAGGGCTTCATCTATCTGATGAGCCAGCTGCCGCAGGAGCGGCTGGGGATCGCTGTTTCCGCCATGGGCGGCGCCCAGCGCGCCTTTGACGAGGCGGTGAAGTTCGTGAAGGAGCGCAAGGCCTTCGGGAAGACCGTGTTCGACTTCCAGAACACCCGCTTCGTGCTGGCAGACCTCAAGGCCAAGCTGCAGGTGGGTTGGGCGCACCTGGATGTTTGCCTGCAGAAGCACATGAAGGGCGAACTGGACGCCTATGAGGGGGCAGCCGCCAAGCTGTTCCACACGGAACTGCAGTGGGAAATCTGCGACGTGGCGCTGCAGCTGCATGGCGGCGCGGGCTATATGAACGAATATCCGATCGCGCGGCTGTGGCGCGATGCGCGCGTGCAGCGCATCTATGGCGGCACGAGCGAGATCATGAAGGAACTGATCGGCCGCTCCGTTTAAATGGAACCAATGTTTCTTTTTTACTCAACTGAGTTTTGGGCAGCGGTCATCGGAGCATTCATTGGCGGCGGGCTGACGATTTTTTCCCAGTTTTTTGGCGTCACGAAATCCGTTTCCAAGAACGAAGAAGATCGCGCACTATTTTCTTTAAGCTCTGCGACATTCACTCTCACAATGCCAGCCTTCTAGCTATTCCCCGGCCAGCAGATCCCGCACAAATCCCGCCAACCCGCGCTGCCGCTCCCGCCGGAGCCGCTCGGTCGTCAGGATCGATCGGATCTCGTGCAGGCACTGGCCGGGATCGTCGTTGACCAGGATATAGTCATATTCGGCCCAATGGCTGATCTCGTCGGCGGCCCGGCGCATGCGCTGGGTGATCACCTCCTCGCTGTCGGCCGCGCGGGTCTTCAACCGCTGCTCCAGCTCTTCCAGGCTGGGCGGCAGCAGGAAGATGGAGACAAGGTCGCCGCCCGCCTGGCTCTGCCGCAGCTGCTGGGTTCCCTGCCAGTCGATATCGAACAGGATGTCGCGGCCCTCGGCGAGGGCAGTTTCCACAGGCCCACGCGGGGTGCCATAGCGATTGCCGAACACCGTTGCCCATTCCAGGAACTGGCCCATCGTGACCATGTGGTCGAACTGGTCCTGGCTCACGAAATGATAGTCCTGCCCCTCGATCTCGCCCACCCGCGGCGGCCGTGTCGTCGCAGACACGGACATGCCGATCTGCGGATCATTGGCAAGCAACCGCTTGGACATGGTGGTCTTGCCAGCACCCGAGGGGCTGGAGAGAACGAGCATCAGCCCGCGGCGGGCACCGGGAATCGACATGGCAAGCGCCTAGAGCAAGCGGGCAGCGAGGGGAACCCTAGACCATGTCCTCAGGCCGAACCAGCCGCCGGAACTGCTCTTCGCTCACATGCCCCAGCTTCAGCCCGGCCTCCAGCAGCGTCGTGCCCTCCTTGTGGGCCAGCTTCGCGATCTCGGCCGCCCGGTCATAGCCGATCTCGGGCGCAAGCGCGGTCACCAGCATCAGCGAACGCTCGACCAGCTCGGAGATGCGGGCCTCGTTCGGCACGATCCCTTCCACACACCGGAGGCGAAAGCTGTCGAGAGCATCAGCGAGCAGGCGGATGGACCGCAGAACATTATGCGCGATCATCGGCTTGAACACGTTCAGCTGCAGATGGCCCTGCAGGCCGCCGACGATCACAGCCTGTGAGTTGCCGATCACCTGCGCACACACCATCGTCAGCGCCTCGGCCTGGGTGGGGTTCACCTTGCCGGGCATGATCGAGCTTCCGGGCTCGTTCTCGGGCAGCGACAGCTCGGCAAGCCCGGCCCGCGGGCCCGAACCGAGCAGACGGATGTCATTGCCGATCTTCATGGCACCGGTCGCAATGGTGGACAGCACACCAGCCACCTCGACCATCGTGTCGTGGGTGGCCAATGCCTCGAACTTGTTGGGCGCACTTTCCCAAGGGACGCCACCGGTGATTTCGGCAAGCTCCCGCACGAAGGCTTCGCCGAACCCCTTCGGCGCGTTGAGACCAGTGCCGACAGCCGTGCCACCCTGGGCAAGCCGTGACAGGCGTGGCCACAGGGCGACGATGCGCGCCGCGCCATCTTCGCAGGTCTGCGCCCAGGCAGAGGTCTCCTGCGCCAGCGTCAGCGGCGTCGCATCCATCATGTGGGTGCGGCCGATCTTCACGATCCGGCCCCAGGCGGCTTCGTGCGCCCGAAAGGCATAAGCCAGCGTGCGCAGGCTTGCAAGCAAGCCATTGCGCAGCTCCATCGCGGCGGCGATGTGCATGGCCGTCGGGAAACTGTCGTTGCTGCTCTGGCTGCGGTTCACATGGTCGTTGGGGTGCACAGGCGACTTGCCGCCGCGCCTGCCCGTCAGCAGCTCGTTGGCGCGGCCGGCGATAACCTCGTTCACATTCATGTTGGTCTGGGTGCCCGAACCCGTCTGCCAGATCACGAGCGGGAACTGGTCGTCCAGCTTGCCCGCCACGACTTCCGCGGCGGCCGCCTCGATCGCATCGGCAAGGGCGGCGTCAAGCCCATGCGCCCGGTTCACACGGGCGGCGGCCTGCTTCACCAGCGCCAGCGCGCGGATGAGGGGGAGCGGCATGCGCTCGCCGCCGGCCGCATCGCCAATGGGGAAATTGCCGATGGAGCGCTGGGTCTGCGCGCCCCAATAGGCGTCATCCGGCACCTCGACAGCACCAAGGCTGTCGGTTTCGGTGCGGGTCACTTCTTGCGCTTGAAGTCGAAGCTGACGACGTTCGAGCCGGGTTCTCCCTCGGCCAAAGGCTCCGGTTCGGGCTCTTCGGCAGCTTCGGGCATCTGCACCATGAACTGCAGCGCAAAGTTCACGGCCGGGTCCACAAAGCCGGAAATGGCGCGATAGGGGATGGAGAGCTTGGCCGGCACCTGGTTGAAGGTCAGCCCGACTTCGAAATGCTCGTCATCGACGACCAGATCCCAATAGCGGTGCTGAAGGACCACCGTCATCTCGTCCGGATAACGCTCCAGCAGATGTTTGGGCATGTCCACCCCCGGAAAGCGGGTGCGGAAGGCGATGAAGAAATGATGTGCCCCCGGCAGCCCGCCGGCGTGCGCGATATCCAGCAGCACCCGCTTCACCACCTGGCGCAGCGAATCCTGCACGATCTCATCATAGGGGATGAGACTGTCGGGTGTTTCCTGATTCTCAGGCGGCTCGGTCATCAGGCCACAAGTGGCCCTGACGCAAAGAAGCGTCAAGGCCACAAAGGCGGCTGCCATTTGCGCGCAGCGCAAACTGGCAGACCCGCCGATGGCCAGGGCCGTCGTCCGTGCGCTTCGATGAAGGATGCAGGCGCTTCTGTTGCCCGGCGCGCCTGCGAGCCGCTGGAGTCCGATTCTGTTACCGGGTTCGGCCCGAACCCTGCTCAAGCCTTATAACCATGCCTTGTGGGGCATCAGTTACGCAGCAATCGCAAATGCCTCGTTATCGTTGGCATTTGTGGGTTTTGAACGGTTTAACGGCTCATTCAGGCCGGGCAAAAATACCGCCGTTCCGCACACGTCTATCCTGGTTCGGCCCCCGCATCTTTCCTGGCGCGGCATCACGGTGCAAAGCATCGTGCGCGCGAAGTAAGATGGTGGAGCCGCCGGGTACTGCCCCCGGGTCCGCTGTACATACTTGTACGGCATCATTCATCGCCATCTCCGGCCGAAGCCGGCACATCCAATATAGGCGCGCTGGATGGGATTGGAAGCCCCGCCCCACCCGATGGGATCAGCCGCGCCCGGCGATCTTCAGATAGCGGTCGATCACGCTGTCATTGATCGCGTCCCAGTCGAAGGCCTGGGCGCGCCGGAAACTTTCGGCCCCGTGCGCCTCGCGCAGGGCGGGATCCTGCACATAGGCCTGCAACGCATCGGCAAAGGCGCCGATGTCGCCGGGCGTCACCAACCGGCCCGACACACCATTTTCTACCAGCGAGCTCGCGCCCGTCGCAGCGGCTGCCACCGGCGGCACGGCACAGGCCATCGCCTCCAGCGTGACGTTGCCGAAGGTTTCCGTGATGCTGGGGTTCAGGAACATGTCGAACGAGGCATAGGCGCGGCCAAGATCATGGCCGGTCTGGAAGCCGGCGAAGGTGGCGCCAGGCACCAGCCCTTCAAATTCGGCACGGGCCGGCCCGTCGCCCACCACCAGCAGATGATGCGGCACGCCACGGCGGGCAAGTTCGGCGACGGTCGCCGCCACGATATCCAGCCCCTTTTCCAGCACCAGGCGGCCGACGAAGCCGATGACAGCGGTCTTGTCGGATATCCCAAGGCTGCGGCGCCAGGCGGTGTCGCGCGCCTCGGGGCGGAAGATGTGCCGGTCCACGCCCCGGCTCCAGATCCGAACCTTCTCGGAATAGCCCTCACGCCGAAGCACATCGGACATGCTGTCGGAAGGCGCATAGATTTCGGTCAGATCGCCATAGAAGCTCTTCAGCAGTCGCTCGACCCCGCGTCGGATGAAACCCATGCGGTAATAGTCGAAATAGGTCTCGAACCGGGTGTGGACCGAGGCAACCACGGGAACGCCCCTGCCCTGCCCCCAACGCTTGGCATCATGGCCCAGCCAGTCCGGGGCCGACAGATGCACGATATCGGGTGCAAAGGCCTCCAGGTCCGCCTTCACCGCCCGCGGCAGCCCAAGCGCCACACGATACTCCCCACGCCCGGGAATTGGCACCGATGGCACCCCGACCAGCGTCCCCGTCGGCTCGAAGGCAGGCTCGTTCACAATCGGGGAATAGACGCGTGGTTCCAGCCCGCGAACCAGCATCCGCCCGACCAGCCGGTTCAACGCCTGGTTCGCGCCGTCCTTAACATAGTTGTAGTTGCCCGAGAAAACCGCAACCTTCAGCGAGGTTCCGTTGTGCCTGCCCATCATGCGATGCCCGTTAGCGCCGGACTGTGGCGGCCGTTGGGCATGACGCCTGGCTCAAGCCAGGCGGGGCAAAGGACAAGGGGCGGGGCAGTCGCCTGCCACGCCCCTCCCCTGTTGCCCGTATCAGGCTCAGGCGCTGACGCGCGCCAGCCTCTCGCGGCGACGCGTCGCGAAGCCGACCAGCCCGAAACCAACGATCATCATCGCCCATGTCGCTGGTTCGGGGATCGTCACCGAACCTTCGTTGAT
>JBKDAC010000356.1:0-6427 GCA_046316515.1 Sandaracinobacter sp.
CCCCACATTGCGTAATATCGCTGCCGAAAAGGCCGGGATCGCCTAGCGCTGCGTGCCGCTGGTGACGCAGAAATACCCGGCCCAGATCGCGGCAGCCGTCGCCGAAATCGCGATTCCGCGCGGCAGCCGCCTGTGGCGGCGGGGCGAGGCCTGGGACGCAGCCGTCTATGAAGGCACCCTCGCCTCCGCCAGCTGGCCGACGCCGACGCGGAGCCGCTGAAACTGCCGCTTCCCAAGCTTCCCGGCGCTCACCAGCAGGACAATGCCGCCCTCGCCATCGCCATGATCCGCGCACAGGAAGCACTGAACGTGCCCGACAGTGCGCTGCGTTCGGCCATGGGATGGGTGCAACTGCCCGCCCGGCTGCAGCGGATCCTCGCCGGTCCGCTGTTCGACCGCCTGCCCGCAGGCTCTGACCTGCTGGTCGATGGCGGCCACAACCCGGCCGGCGGCAAGGCGCTCGCCCAGCACATCGAATCCACCAGCCCGGCGCTTCCGGCCCATCTGGTGGTCGGCATGCTCTCCACCAAGGATCACACCGGCTTCCTGCGCGCCTTCCCGCGCGGCACCCGAATGACGATGGTGCCCGTCCCCGGGCACGCTGCGCTCCCGGCAGACATGCTCGCGGCCGCGGCCGCGACAGCCGGGATGGTGGCCGACACGGCGCCCGATCTTTCGGCCGCTATGGCGGCTGTTCAGGGTCCGTCGCGCGTGCTGGTCGGCGGCTCGCTGTACCTCGCCGGCGAATTCCTCCGCCAGAACGGGCCGCTACCCAACTAGGCCCCCCGTCGCTCAGGCATTGCGCGCCATCAACCCGCCGTCGACAGGGATTGTCGTGCCCGTGATATAGCTTGCGCCCGGCATGCACAGGCTCACGGTCACGAAGGCCACCTCCTCGGGCCGGCCATATCGGCGCATCGCGGTGCGCCGCCGGGCATAGGTGTCCTTGTCGGCCAGGCTGATGCTGTCGGTCATGCCGGTCGCGATCGGGCCGGGGCAGATGCAGTTCACCGTGATCCCCTCGCGCCCCAGCTCCACCGCCAGCGCCCGCGTCAGGCCGGTCACCGCCGCCTTCGCCGCACAATAGGCGCTGTCCAGCGCGGTCGCCCCCAGCGCCTCGGTGCTCGCGATGTTCACGATGCGCGGGTGGGCGGATTTCCGCAGCAGGGGCAGGCAGGCGCGCACGACGCGCATCTCGCCGGTCGCGTTCACGCGCAGGATCCGCTCCCACAGGGCTTCATAATCCGGGTCGTCGATCGGTGCGAACCCGGCGATCCCGGCATTGTTCACCAGCGCATCCAGCCGCCCACCGCTCCAGTCGGCAAGTGCGGCGACTCCATCCGCGATGGAGGCCGGATCCCCCACGTCCATCGGCAGCAGCAGCGCGTCCGGCCCGCATTCGCGCGCGACGGCCTGGGCACCGGCCATGTTCACGTCGGTCACGGCCACTCGCGCCCCTTCGGCCGCCAGCAGCCGCGCGGTGGCCGCCCCCATCCCGCTTCCCGCCCCCGTCACCAGCGCGGTCGCGCCCTTCAGCGATCGTCCGTCCATCGTCGGCTCCTCCCGGATTGCAGCAGACGCGCGCCGGCTGCCTTGCGCAACCCATGACGAGAGGGAGGGCGCTTGCCCGCCGCCGCCCCACCCGGCATAGGCGCGCCATGCACGACATCAAGGCCATTCGCGCGGACCCCGCCGCGTTCGATGCAGCGCTTGCCCGGCGGGGCATGACCAGCGCGTCCACCGCCATTCTGGAGGCCGATACGGCCCTGCGCGCGGTGCAGACCGCCCTGCAGGCAGCTCTTGCCCGCCGCAACGAGGCCTCGCGCGCAATCGGGGCTGCAAAGGCCCGCAAGGACGAGGCCGACGCCGAGGGGCTGATGGCCGAAGTCGCCCTGCTGAAGGCCGAGATCGCCGGGGCGGAAGCCGAGGAGCGCGAGGGGACCGCTGCCGTTGCCGAGCTGCTCGCGACGCTCCCCAACCTGCCAGCCGACGAGGTGCCCGAAGGCAGTGATGAGAGCGGCAATGTCCAAGAGAAGCGCTGGGGCATTCCCAAGCAGGACGGCCAGGAGCATGTTGCCATAGCGCTGGGCCTGGGCTGGCAACCGGAGGCCTCCGCCCGCCTCGCTGGCAGCCGCTTCATGGTGCTGTCCGGCCAGCTCGCCCGGCTGCACCGCGCGCTTGGCCAGTTCATGCTCGACCGGCAAGTGGCGGCCGGCTGGCAGGAAACGGTCGTGCCGCTGCTGGTGCGCGACGAGGCCGCCTTCGGCACCGGCCAACTGCCAAAGTTCCGCGAGGATCTGTTCCAGACGACCGACGGCCGCTGGCTGATCCCCACAGCCGAGGTCAGCCTCACCAACCTGGTGCGCGAACAGATTCTTGAAGCCGAAAACCTGCCACTGCGACTGACCGCGCTGACCCCCTGTTTCCGCAGCGAGGCCGGTGCGGCCGGGAAGGACACGCGTGGCCTGATCCGCCAGCACCAGTTCGAGAAGGTGGAGCTGGTGACGATCTGCGAGCCCGACCAGTCCGAAGCCGAGCATGAACGAATGCTCCGAGCGGCCGAAGCGATCCTGGAGGAGCTGGAGCTGCCCTACCGCCGCATGCTGCTGTGCGCGGGCGACATGGGTTTCTCCGCACGCAAGACCTATGACCTTGAGGTCTGGCTGCCCGGCGCAGGAGCCTATCGCGAAATTTCATCGATTTCGAACTGCGGGGATTTTCAGGCCCGGCGGATGGACGCGCGCTACAAGTTCCGGGGCGACAAGGGCACGAGCTTTGTCCACACGCTGAACGGATCGGGGCTGGCGGTCGGCCGGACGCTGGTGGCCGTGCTGGAAAACCACCAGAATGCCGACGGCAGTGTCACAGTTCCGCAAGTGCTCCGACCTTACATGGGCGGGCTCGAAACACTCACGCCCTCTGCCTGAGCGACCGGATCGGCCGCAAAGCGGCCGCGCACCGTAGGTCAGCCGGAGGCTGAACCGCGACCGCGCGCCCGGAGCGAAGCGGAGGAGAAAGGAAAGACAGATATGCGCCTTCTTCTCACCAACGACGACGGCATCAACGCGCCGGGCTTCGCCGCGCTGGAGCGGATCGCCGCGCAGCTTTCCGACGACATATGGATCGTGGCGCCGGCCGACGAACAGTCGGGCGCGGGCCACAGCCTCACCCTCACCCGACCGATCCGCGTGCGCGAACTGGGGCCCCGCCGCTTCGCGGTCGCCGGCACGCCCACGGACAGCGTGATGATGGCGCTGGGTCACCTGATGGGCGGCCTGAAGCCCGATCTCATCCTGTCGGGCGTCAACCGCGGCCCGAACCTCGCCGAGGACCTCACCTATTCCGGCACCGTCTCGGCCGCCATGGAGGGCACGCTGGCCGGCGTCCGCTCCATCGCCCTGTCCCAGCAGATGGCCGACTATACCCACGGCATGGAAAGCTTTGCGGCCGCCGAACGGATGGGGCCCGACATCATCCGCAAGGTGGCCGCCGCCGACTGGGGTGACGGCGTGCTGGTGAACATCAACTTCCCGATGCACCCCGAACCGCTGGGCGTCCGTGTCACCGAACAAGGCTTCCGCGATTACGGCCACATCCGCATCGACGCCCGCGTCGATCCGCGCGGCTTCCCCTATTACTGGTTCGGCTATGGCCGCGAGGTGGAAACGCCCGCGCATCGCAGCGACCTCGAAGCCGTGCGCGACGGCTATGTCTCGGTCAAGCCCCTGCACCTCGATCTCACCCACCGCCAGACGCTTGCGGCGCTCCAGGCGACGCTCGAGGGCTGAGGCCTGACCACCCGCCGCCCCTGCTGCACACAGCAACAGGGCGGCGAAGCCCCTGCTCCGCCGCCCCTGCCGTGACGAACCTGACCGGTGCCGGCGATTTGCCCCCGCCGACGGCAGCAGACATGCATGCGACATGCCAAATGCTGCGGGAATCTTTTCCTGCGCGATTCCAGCAGCGTAAGTGACCGGAGCCGGGGCAGGCAAGACTGAAACTGTAAAAGATTCCGACTCTTCCGAAACATTGCGCCTTCCGCCGCAGCAATGTGCCGACCGTCGCACGGCCGGATTCCCACTGCGTCCGGCTTGCGCTAAGACGGCTCTGGTGCGCCATTCCCCTGCTCCTCGCCTGCGGGTCGCCCGCATGGTCCTTGCCTGCGCACCTGTTCCCGTGCTGCTGCTCTCCGGTTGCGCAAACCCGAAGCCGCCCGCGAAATCGCCCGCATCGCCGCCTGCCACCCGCGCCGCCCAACCGACCCCGAAGGCCGAACGCTGGCGGGCCGTCCCCGCGCGCGCAGACGGGTCCGAGGTGCCCGGCGGACGCCGCCACATCGTGAAGCGGGGCGAAACCGGGATTGCGATTGCCAACGCCTATCGGGTGCCCTGGAGCCGCATCGCCGCAGCCAACAGCCTGGATCGGGATTCGGTGCTACAGGTTGGCCAGGGGCTCTTCATTCCCACCAACCGGCCCGCACCCACATCGGCGTCGGCGTCACCGTCGCCCGCCCGCAAGCCCCAGCCGGGCACCCGCGCACCTGTCGCCAGTGCAGAGTTCGAGCTCGACCTCGACGACCTCATCACCGGCTCCGCCCCCGCAGGCGAAGGGCCGGCCCCGACCCAGCCGATTCCGAGGCCGGCCACGACCGCCGTGCCGACTGCGGTTCCATCGCTAGCCTGGCCCGTCGACGGGCGGGTCATCCTGTCGCGCTTTGGGCCCAAGCCGGGCGGCCGGGTGAACGATGGGGTCAATATCAAGGCCCTGCGCGGCGCGGCGGTTCGGGCCGCCGCCGGCGGCGAGGTCGTCTATGTAGGGGATGCGATCGCCGGCTTCGGGTTGATGATGCTCGTCCGCCACGCGGGCGGCACGGTCACCGCCTATGCCCATCTCGAGGATGCGCTGGCTGCGCGCGGCGACCGGGTTGAGCGCGGCCAGCCCATCGCCCGCGCCGGCTCCAGCGGCAGCGCGACCGAGCCGCAGCTGCACTTCCAGCTCCGCCAGGGCCGACGGACGCTCGATCCACAGCTCTACCTGCCCCGCTAGGGCGCCCCCCTCAGCGCGAAGGGCAGATCGCCTCGCTGTTCACGGCAAAGCTGGTGCTGCCTGCATTGCCGGGCGTCGCCAGCGTCAGATCCACCCGGGCCGGGGTCCCGGCCCGCGTCGTCAGGCGGATCAGCCGGCAGCTGTCGGGGAAACAGTCCTGCGTGGTCGGATTTTCCGCCGCCGGCGTCGCAGCAGTCGCCGTGCGCAGGTGTGTGATGGTCACCGAGGCCGACGGGGGCGCCGTCAGCGTGACGTCCTGCCACCCCACATTGGCGCCGCGCACGACAATAATGTTGTTCAGCGTCGCGCTGCCCGGGCACTGCTGGGTGGGGCGCTGCTGGCCGGAAATGGTGCGCACCGGGCCCAGCGGCAAGGCAGCATAGCAGTCACGTCGCGGTTCCCGATCCTCCAGCCGACTCGGCCCGGGCTGGCGGCAGCGCGTCACCGGCCCGACCGTTTCGGTGGTGAATCCACGCGGACAGGTGAAGCCCCGCGGGGTCAACTGAGCGGGAATCACATTGTCGGGCCCGCGCACCTCCACCCGCGCAGTCGCAGGCAGTGCGGCACAATGGCTGTTCTGGGCAGTCACCGGGGTCGCCATCACCGCACACAGGCCGAGGGCTGTCAGAAAACGCATGAAATCTCTCCCCTGATTGAACCGCCAATCTGCACCAGCCGCACGACGCTGAAAAGCCGCTGCCGCGGGTCTTTTTTGTGTGCGGCGCCTGCGCTTGCCGATTCCCCTTTTGCGCGAAGGTCGCTAGGGGTTTCTGCATGACCGACACGATCGACGAAGTGCCCCCCGCTCCGGGGAGCGATATCGCGCCCATCAGCCTCGTGGAGGAGATGCGCACCTCCTATCTCGACTATGCGATGTCAGTCATTGTCTCGCGCGCCCTTCCCGACGTGCGCGATGGCCTGAAGCCCGTCCACCGCCGCATCCTGTTCGCGTCCCAGGAAAACGGCTTCACCAGCGGCAAGCCCTTCCGCAAGTCGGCCCGCATCGTCGGCGACGTCATGGGCAAATATCACCCGCACGGCGACAGCGCGATCTACGACGCCCTTGCCCGCATGGCGCAGGACTGGTCGATGCGGCTCACCCTGATCGACGGCCAGGGCAATTTCGGCAGCATGGACCCGGATCCGCCGGCCGCCATGCGTTATACCGAAGCGCGACTGTCGAAGGCGGCCGAAGCCCTGCTCGACGATCTCGACAAGGACACCGTCGACTTCGTCCCCAACTATGACGGCCAGGAGCGCGAACCTGCCGTCCTGCCGGCCCGCTTCCCCAACCTGCTGGTCAACGGCGCCGGCGGTATCGCGGTCGGCATGGCGACCAACATCGCGCCCCACAATCTGGGCGAGGTGATCGACGCCTGCC
>JBKDAC010000357.1:0-9272 GCA_046316515.1 Sandaracinobacter sp.
TCGGTGCCCTGGAAGCCATAGATCGCCTGCTTGTGATCGCCCACCACGAACCGGCTGCGGCGGCGGGCGCCCGCGCTGTCTGCCTCGAAATAATCCTCCACCAGCCGGCCGATGATCTTCCACTGGCGGTCGTTGGTGTCCTGCGCTTCATCGACCAGCACATGGTCGAAGCGGCTGTCGAGCTTCCAGCCGACATAGCCAGGCATGGTGTCGGGCCCCAGCAGCTGGACGGTGCGGGTGATCATGTCGTCATAGTCGATGGCGACGGCGGCCCTCTTCAGCTGCTGATAGCGGGCGACGATGCGGTGACCGGCGCGCAGGGCGCGCGTGGCGAGGTCAGCAGTTGTGACCGCCAGGTTGATGTCGATGAGCTTGCAAAGGTCCTCTGCCAGCTCGGCGACGATCCCGGCGAGCTCTGGGACCTTCTTGACGGGGTTCACATGCTTCTTGGTTTCCTGGTCTTTTGTCAGGAACTCCGAACATAAGGCTCGGAAACCGGCCACCCGACCGTCTGCATCCAGCGCCAGCCATGCGCGCACACGAGCAGCGGCTTCCAGTCCGGTCGGTTTACCCCATTGCGCCATCCCGTCGGCAAAAGCGCGCGCCATGCCATCATCGAACATGTCGGGTGCCAGCAGTTCGCGCAGGCGCTCGCCCGGCTTTTCGTCCAGCCCCACGCCCAGCCAGCAGCGGACAGCGGCCCGCAACCCGTCGGCGCTGGTGAACGAGAGTAGCCCGTCGGAATGGGCGATCATCGTGTCCAGCGTCTGCATGACGCCGCCCTCACCTTTCAAAACCGACAGCTCGGCAAGGTCGTCCAGGAAGGCCGTGTCGCCCGCGCCCTGCGCCTCGGAAATCGCCTCGGCCAGCGCCCGGCGCCTGAGCTGGCGCGCGTTGCGATCGTCCAGCGCGCGGAAGCCGGGGGGAAGGCCCGCCTCCAGCGGGAAGGCCGCCAGCAGACCCTGCGAGAAGCCGTGCAATGTCTGCACCTTCAGCCCACCCGGCACGTCCAGCGCATGGGCGAACAGGCTGCGCGCGCGGGTGCGCATCGGGGCGCCCTGTGCCACCCCCAGCGCCGCCAGCTCGGCATCCAGCCGCGCGTCATCATAGCCCTGCCATTCGCCCAGCCGCTTCACCAGGCGGTTCTGCATCTCGGCCGCGGCTGCGCGGGTGAAGGTGAGCGCCAGGATGCGGTCAGGTGCGCTTCCGGCCAGCATGAGGCGCAGGATGCGATCGGTCAGCACATGGGTCTTGCCCGTGCCGGCAGACGCGGCAACCCAGACGTGGCGCGCCGGATCGGCCGCCAGCTTCTGGGGGGGCGTGCGCTCTAGCGGCCCAGCCATTCCGCCACCCGTGCCAACTGGTCGAAATCCCGGAAGCGCCGCCCATAGACCATGTGCTGCTTCGCCCGGAACGGGGCGCTTCCCAGCAGGAAGCGCCCGGCAATGTCGGTGAAGTCCGCGAAGGCGTCGTCGATATGCTTGCGGATAGCGGCGGCGTCGGCCTTCTTACCCAGTGCGGGCATAACCGCCCCCGGGTCGCGCCCGCCCGACAGCTTCAAGTAATCGAGGTGCGCCACGTCGGGCGGCGTGCCAAGATCGAACTGCCCGCCTTCGGCCATGACGGCCAGCAGCGCCAGCTGGGTCTGGTAGAGCGCGGCGACCTCCTTAGGGTTGGGCGGCGCGCCGGTCTTGTAGTCGATGATCCTGAGCGACCGGCCGTCACTGTCGATACGGTCGACCCGGCCGGTCAACCGGATCCCGCGCCATGCGATCTCGCCCGACTTCTCCCATTTGATCGGGTTCCAGTCCGGCTCTTCAGCCAGATTGTCGAGAACCCAGCCGATCATGCGGTCCACCCGAGGGCGCCAGAGCGCAACCAGCTCGGGCCGCTCGCCAAGCGCCGCCAGCTCGGCATCGATCAGGCGCGCGATGGTGGCCGGTTCCGACAGGCCCTCGTCCAGCATGCGCTCCAGCACCTTGTGCACGGCCTGGCCGCGCTCGCCCGCCGTCGGCTCGGCATCGCGCGGGTCCAGCGGGTCCAGCCCCAGCATCCGCCGCGCATAGAAGGCAAAGGGGTCGGCCTTCAGCATCGCCACTTCGGTCACGCGGATGGTGCGGGGGCGCTGGTCAGACGGCGGCGCGGGCGCGGGGCGCGGCCATTGCACCTCCACCGCCGGGCGATCGAGGGCGCGCGCCGCCTGCAGCAGTGCTGCGGCGGGCGGTGTGCGCGCGCCCGTGTCGGGCAGGCCGCCGGTCGCCGCGCGCAGCCGCTGCCAGAAGCGCGACGCGACCGAGGGCGCGCTGCCCTCGCGGATCGCGCGGGTCAGCAGAACCTCGGGCGCGCCAAGGCCGCTTGCGAAATCATGCGCCTGAAGCCCCGTGCGGCGGGCAAGGCCGGGCAGATCGAGCGCCCGGCGGATGGCAGGCGCCAGGAAGGGATCGGGCGTGGGGACAGCGGGCCATGTGCCTTCGTTCAGTCCGGCCATGATCAGCAGGTCGGCGGTCTGCAGCCGCGCTTCCAGCGGGCCCCAGATGGCCAGCTGGGGGTGGCGGCTGACACGCGGTCGCACGGTCTCGTCGGCCAGCAGGCCGTCGACGAAGGCGGCTGCATCATCCGGGGTCACGGCAAGCCGGGCAAGATCGGCGCGGCAGGGCTCCAGCGCCTCAAACAACCGTGCCAGCGCGCGGCCGGCGTCCCCCGCCCACAGCGCATCCCCGGCAAGCGCAAGCGCCACGTCGCGCAGACGGTCCAGCAGCGCCTCGGCCGTTGCTGGCAGCGGATCGAGCGGCTGGAGCAGCGACGCGACCTCAGCCGCCCACCAGTCTACGAGATCGGCGGGAACACCGCGCCCAGCCGAGAGGCGCCGCGCCAGCCCGGCAAGGCCCCGCGCCGGGCGCACACCGCGAAGCGCCAGCCTGTCGAGCGCGCGCACCTGGTTCAGCCAGGGCAGGCGCGCGTCACCTGTGCGCACCAGCGGGTGCTGAAGCAGGGTCAGCAGCGACACCGGGGCAAAGCCTTCCGCTGCGCTGGCCGCCAGCGCGACCAGCAGGCTGCCCGGCAGAGTCCGCTTCAGCGGCAGGCCGGCGCTGTCGTCGATGCTGATGCCGAAGCGCTGCAGCTGGACTGCGACGCGCGACGCCAGCGCACGGTCCGGTGTCACCAGCGCAGCCGTTACGCCCGGCCGCTCCACCACCTGCCGCAGCGCCAGCGCAACCACCAGCGCCTCTTCGGCGGGGTTGGCGGCCTCGACCATGCGCAGGCCCTGAAGCGCCTCTGGCGCAGGCGCCTGTGCGATGATGCCGGTGAGTTCAGGCGGCAGCAGCGCGCGCGATACCAGCGCCGCCCGGGCCGGCCCGCTGCCCGCGCGCGCCGATTGGCCGGGCCAGGGCATCGCCTCCAGAGGTGACAGCAGGGCGGCATCCAGCAGGCGCGCCATGCCGTGCTGGGGGTGGGTCTCGAGGCCGGGGGCGCCCTCTTCGCCCCGGATCAGCGCCCAACTGCAGCCGTCCATCGACAGGTCCAGGCCCGGCATCACCACCATGCCATCGGGCAGGCGGGCAACAGTGAGGGCCAGGCGGGCGACCGCCGGGGGGGCGCTCGCAAAGCCGGCGAGGATCACCGGGAAAGGCGGGGGCGCTGCGGCCCAGCGCGCGGCAAGGCCGTCGAGCTGCAGGTTGCGGCGCCGCGCGGCGTCCATCAGCTGCCGTTCCCCCAGCAGGGCGGGCCAATGCTCTATCACGGCCTTCAGCACCTCGGCATTGGCGGCCCAATGGTCCTGCAGCCCGCCCTCCGGCACGGCATCGGCCAGGTCTGCGGCGCGCCGGCCCTCGATCTCGAGCGTATCGAGCGCGACCCCCAGCTGGGTTGCCAACGCCAGCGCTTCGGCCGCCGACAGGCGGCGGGCGCCTGCCAGGATCTTGGCCAGCGCCAGCCGCCGTGTCTGGGGTGCAACCGCGGGCAGCGCCTCTGCCGGCCCCTCCAGACCGGCGAACAGGGGGCTTCCCTCCCACCCCTCGATCTCGTCGGCATCGATGTCCCCGACCGGCACCATGCGGGGCAGCAGCAATGCCCGCCCTGCGCTTTCGCGGACGAAGGCGTCGGTCAGCGCGCGGATGGCCCGGCGGGTGGGCAGCAGCAGCAGCAGCCGGGCAAGTGCCATCTGGTCGGGATATCGAGTCAGCAGCCCAGCTGCGAGATCATCGGCAAAGGGCCGCCAGGGCGGGATGGAAAACAGGCTGTCCCGCGCCTCAGAGGACGCCAAGAAGGGCCTCCGCTTCCTTGACGGCTGCTGCGGTCCCGACATCGAACCACAGGCCCTGGTGCACGACGCCATAGAGCCGACCATCGGCGGAGGCCCGGTCCCACAGCCGGTTCATCGAGAAGGGTTCGACCTCTATGCCCTGGAACAGCGATTTCGACAGCATCTGCAGGCCGGTATAGACAAAGGGCGCGATGCGGCCGGGCCGGCGCCGGCTGAGACAGCCCATCGCATCCATGTGGAAATCACCGGGCCCGCGATGGCAATTGGCACGGGCCAGCGGCACCATCAGCAGCAGCGCGTCCATCTCGGCCGGGTTCCAGCGGTTGGCCAGGATATGGGCAGCGCCGATCGGCCCGTCGACCCAGATATTGTCGGCGTTGATCGACAGGAACGGGTCGGATCCGATCAGCGGCAGCGCACGGGTGATCCCGCCGCCCGTTTCCAGCAGCAGGTCGCGCTCGTCGGAAATGGTGACGGTCAGGCCCTTCGGGCGGGCCTTCAGATGCGCCTCGATCCGGTCGGCCATATAGTGGACGTTGACGACCACATCGGTCACGCCGCCCGCCTTCAGCGTGCCCAGCGCGCGATCGAGCAGGGTTCGCCCGGCCACCTCCACCAGGGGCTTTGGGCGCGTGGCCGTCAGCGGCCGCATCCGCCGGCCAAGCCCGGCGGCAAGGACCATTGCACTGGAAGGCACTGCGCTCACCGGCACCAATCCGTTCGGAGATGCGCTGGCACATTGGCATCGAACCATGCCTTCACGGGACCGAGCGCCGGGTGGGCGAGATTGCGATCGAGATAGGCCCATACACGGGGCAAGCGTTCGACATAGCCGGTGCGGCCGTCGCGATCGCGCAGGCGGACGAACACACCCAGGATCTTCACGTTGCGCTGGGCGCCCAGCACTTCATAGCTGGCGCGGAAGTCGGCATTGGCAGGGCCGGCAAAGCGGTCGAGCATGGCCTGTTCCAGCGCGGGCGGCACGTCGCGCCGGGCGTCCTGCAACAGCGAGACGAGGTCATAGGCCGGGTGGCCGGCCAGCGCGTCCTGAAAATCCAGCAGCCCCAGCGACTGAATGCCCGGTCGGTCGAGCAGCATCAGATTGTCGGCATGATAATCGCGCAGGGTCACGACCGGCCGCGAGGCCGTCTCGGCCAGCACATCCTGCCAGACCGCATCCCACGCGGCGACATAGGACGCCTCGTCGACCGCGATCCCGGCGGCCCTGGCGTACCACTTGGCGAACACCAGCACCTCGCGCGCCAGCGCCGCGCGGTCATAGGAGGCAAGGCCGCGGGGCTCTGCCGACTGGTGCAGCGCCGACAGGATGTCGACGGCCTGGGTGTAGACGCCATGTTCCAGCGCAGGCGCGGCCTTCAGCACCGGGCCCATCAGCCGGTCGCCGAAATCCTCGATCAGTAGGAAGCCGCGTGACAGGTCCTCGCCGAGAATGGCTGGCACGGCAAAGCCGGCGTCAGCCAGCCGGCGCGCGACCGACAGGAAGGGCCGCACATCTTCATGTTCGGGCGGCGCGTCCATCAGGACGGCGCACCTGCCGGGTTCCACCGCCCGGAAATAGCGGCGGAAGCTGGCGTCACCGGCGAGCGGCAGCACCTCAGCCCCGCCCCAGCCTGTGCTTGCCAGAAAGTCGCGATGGCCCTCGCGCGGGGTCATGGCCGGGTTCCGCGATACTGGGCCGCCCGGCGCTCCACCTCGGTACGGGAAATGACAGGCGTGGTGCCGATGTCGGTTTCCAGCAGCCGCTCGAACGCACCCGGCGGGGTGCGGAAGGGCTGGGTGAAGGGGCTGGCGAAGCCCTGGATGAAGAACAGGATCAGGCCCGAAAAGGCACCGAAGCAGGACAGCAGCACATGAGTCACCCGGCCGGGAGGATAGACGTAGAAGGGGATGGTGACGAGGATCAGCCCCGCGATGGCGGGCACCCAGAAGACCAGGCCGAAGTCCTTTGCCGCCACCTCCTGCCGCATGTGGCGATAGGTGGTGATGTCGTGGATCCGCTTCAGCATGTGCTGGCGCAATGCGACCTGGCGCGGCGTGACAGCCTCGACATCCAACACGGTTTCATAGGCGACGTCGCGCGCTGCCCATGCCCGGTTCGACAGGCGCTTTTCCTCGCCCAGCAGGTCCCATTCCCGATCGACGACAAAGCGGACATAGGTGGCCATCGCCCGGCGGACAGGGCCGGCCAGCGGCGCGCCATAGCGGCCGGCGTCGTGGAACACATCGGCGATCGCCGTCGCCTCGCCGGCAAGGCCGTCGCGGACGGTCTGATACTCGCCCAGTTCATGCGCATAGACGAGGGCGAGGATCACCCCATAGAAGGCAGCGATCCGGAAGCCGGTGGCGGATGCCATGTCGCGCACCACGCCGGAATAGACATGCCCGTCCTCGTCCGGATGGGTGGGTGGCGGCATGTAGCGCCGGGCTGCCCAATGCACGCCCAGCACAAGCAGGATCGCGACGCCGACCCACAGGAGGGCGACGAGGGTGTCGGTCAGCAGGGTCATGCGCGCGGACGCGTCAGGCAGGCGGCCATCGGCCTTCCCAAGCGGCGCCGGCGCGCGAAGTCAAGCGCCGCGCGGGCGTTCCCGCCCCCTCCAAGCGAAGCCACAGGGCATCCGGCCAGATCCTGTCGCCCAACCGCTCTGGCCATTCCAGCAGCAGCGCGCCATCC
This sequence comes from Sandaracinobacter sp., assembly GCA_046316515.1. Classification (GTDB taxonomy): domain Bacteria; phylum Pseudomonadota; class Alphaproteobacteria; order Sphingomonadales; family Sphingomonadaceae; genus Sandaracinobacteroides. Next base: position 6,960 of record JBKDAC010000357.1, read on the forward strand.
AGCAGCCAGTCGTCCAGCGCCAGCGCCTCGGCCTGGGCCGGATCGTCCAGCCGATAGAGGTCGGCATGGGCGATGGGGACCGGCAGATCCGGATAGGTCTGCACCAGGGTAAAGGTCGGGCTGGGCACCTCGCCCATGTGGCCCAGGCCCTGCAGGATTGCGCGCGCCAGGGTCGTCTTGCCGGCGCCAAGCTCGCCCGAGAGCGCCACCACGTCACCCGCGCGCAGAACGGACGCAAGACGGGCCCCGATCTCTCGGAGCCCGGCCTCGTCCAGATCGGCCATAGCTGCCGCGAATGCGAAGCCGGGACGAAGTCCCAATTCCGGGCGCGGCGGGAAATCCATCAGTAGCGGTAGTGCTCGGGCTTGAACGGACCCTGCGCCGGCACGCCGATATAACCGGCCTGCTGTGGTGTCAGCTTTGTCAGCCGAACGCCCAGCTTCTCGAGGTGCAGCGCCGCCACCTTCTCGTCCAGGTGCTTGGGCAGCACATAGACCTTGTTTTCATACCTCGCGCCGTTCGCCCACAGTTCGATCTGGGCCAACACCTGATTGGTGAAGGAAGCGCTCATCACGAAACTGGGGTGGCCGGTGGCGCAGCCCAGGTTCACCAGGCGGCCCTTGGCCAGCACGATCAGGCGTTTGCCATCCGGGAAGACGACTTCGTCGACCTGGGGTTTCACCTCTTCCCACTTGTAGTTCTGCAGGCTGTTGATCTGAATCTCGGCATCGAAATGGCCGATGTTGCAGACGATCGCCCGATCCTTCATCGCCCGCATGTGATCGAGCGTGATGACGTCGGCATTGCCGGTCGCGGTCACGAAGATGTCGGCCAGCGGCGCTGCATCTTCCATGGTGACAACCTGATAGCCTTCCATCGCGGCCTGCAGCGCGCAGATGGGGTCTATTTCCGTCACCATCACCCGGGCACCCTGGCTGCGCAGCGAGGCGGCCGAGCCCTTGCCCACGTCTCCAAAGCCGGCGACGACGGCGATCTTGCCGGCCATCATCACGTCGGTCGCGCGCTTGATGCCGTCGACCAGCGATTCCTTGCAGCCGTAGAGATTGTCGAACTTCGACTTGGTCACGCTGTCGTTCACGTTGATCGCGGGGAACGGCAGGTGGCCCTTGCCGGCCACTTCGTACAGGCGGTGGACGCCGGTGGTGGTTTCCTCGGACACGCCCTTGATGGCGGCCTGGGTCTTCAGGAAGAAGCCCGGGGTGGCAGCCGCGCGCTCGCGGATCATGCGGAAGAATTCCACTTCTTCCTCGTTCGACGGCTCGGGCAGGTCCTCGCCGGTTTCGAACTTGGCACCCTTCAGGATGTAGAAAGTGGCGTCGCCGCCGTCGTCCAGGATCATGTTGCAGGGGCGCTCGCCCCACTGGAAGATCTTGTCCACGAACTGCCAATATTCGCGCAGGCTCTCGCCCTTGTGGGCGAACACTGGGGTACCGGCAGCCGCGATGGCGGCAGCGGCGTGGTCCTGGGTGGAGAAGATGTTGCAGCTCGACCAGCGGACTTCTGCGCCGAGCGCCGTCAGTGTCTCGATCAGCACGGCGGTCTGGATCGTCATGTGCAGGCAGCCTGCGACGCGTGCACCCGCCAGCGGCTTCGTCGTGCCGAACTCGTCGCGCAGCGCCATCAGGCCCGGCATCTCCGTCTCGGCGATGCGGATCTCCTTCCGACCCCAGTCGGCAATGGCCATGTCGGCAACGGAATAGTCGGTGAATGCGGGGGCAGTGGCCACGAAAGGCTCCTCGGGGATCGGGTGGGAATACACCCAGCCATAGCGCCCTCCCCAAACACTTGCAACTTTCTTTAAGTCTTTATGTTCGGCAAGGACGCCGCCTCGGCCGCCCGCTTCAGCTCTTGTGCCCGACGACCTCCTTGCGCTCCACCACGAAGGGGGGCGGATAGCCGCCCAGCGCTGCCGCGATCGCCTTGTTGGTGTCGAAACAGACCTGCCAGTAATGGTCCGTGTGGCAATAGGGGCGCACGGCCAGCACAGTGCCGCGCTCGTTGAAATCCAAGATCTCTATGGTGGGCGCGGGGTCCGCCAGCACATTCGGCACGGCTGCGATCGCCGGCTTCAGCTTCGCGACGGCTTCCAGCGGATCCACCCCGAAGGCCAGCTGCGCGGTGCGGTCCACCCGGCGGAACGGGTTGTTGGAGAAGTTGCGGATGATGTCACCCGAGACCTTCGAGTTGCCGACGACCGTCGTGACATTGTCGGGCGTGTTGATGACGGTGTTGAACATGCCGATTTCCAGCACCGCGCCTTCCACGCCGCCGGCCACCACATAGTCGCCGACC
>JBKDAC010000358.1:0-2397 GCA_046316515.1 Sandaracinobacter sp.
TCCTGCTGCAGGGCGGCGACTGTGCCGAGAGCTTTGCCGAGTTCCACCCGAACACTATCCGCGACACCTTCCGCGTGCTGCTGCAGATGGCTGTAACGCTGACCTTCGCCAGCCACATGCCGGTGGTGAAGCTGGGGCGCATGGCGGGACAGTTCGCCAAGCCGCGCTCTGCCGATACCGAGGAGATTGGGGGCGTCGCCCTGCCCTCGTATCGGGGCGATATCGTGAACGACATTGTATTCGAGGAAGCGGCCCGCCGGCCCGATCCCGAGCGGCAGAAGCGGGCCTATATGCAAGCCGCATCCACGCTTAACCTGCTGCGGGCCTTTGCGACCGGCGGCTATGCGAACCTGCACCAGGTGCACAAGTGGAACCTGGATTTCGTGGCGCGCTCGCCCTGGGCGGAGCGCTATTCCGAGGTTGCGAGCCGGATCGGCGAGGCGCTGGCCTTCATGGAGGCCTGCGGGCTTTCGCCCGACACGGTGCCGCAGCTGAAGGGCACGGAATTCTATACCAGCCACGAGGCGCTGCTGCTGGGTTACGAAGAAGCGATGACGCGGCAGGACAGCCTGACGGGCGACTGGGTCGACACCTCGGCGCACATGCTGTGGATCGGCGACCGCACGCGCTTCGAAGGCTCGGCGCACATAGAGTTCCTGCGCGGGGTGGTGAACCCGCTGGGCCTGAAGTGCGGGCCGAGCCTGAAGCCCGACGAGCTGCTGCGCCTGATCGACACGCTGAACCCGGCGAACGAGCCAGGCCGGCTGACGCTGATCAGCCGCTTCGGCGCGGACAAGGTGGAGGCGCATCTGCCGGCGCTGGTGCGGGCCGTGAAGCGCGAGGGGCGGCATGTGATCTGGAGCTGTGACCCGATGCACGGCAACACGATCAAGGCGGGTTCGGGCTACAAGACCCGGCCGTTCGACCGGATCCTGGCCGAGACGCGCCAGGCGTTTCAGGTGCACCGCGCAGAGGGCAGCTTCATGGGCGGCATCCATATCGAGATGACCGGGCAGAACGTCACCGAATGCACCGGCGGGGCGGTTGCCGTGACCGACGAGGCGCTTGCGGACCGCTATCACACCCACTGCGACCCGCGGCTGAATGCCTCTCAGTCGCTGGAGCTGGCCTTCCTGCTGGCCGAGGAGCTGGCGGCGATCCGCAACGGGACGGCGGCGAAAGCCGCCTGAGGCCGCAGGGCAAGCGGGGGCAGTTGCGACAGCCTGTCGCTGTTTCGGCCTGGAGGATGGCACTGTCGGGCTGTGCCCTATCCCGATCTGCCTTGGCGCGGCGCCCTGAGGTCAGCAGACCGCGAGGCGCTTTGCTGCGCTTTCGCGCTTGCCGATCAGGAAGAGCATGCACGGCTCGGTGAGACCGACCGTTTGGCGCCCAAAATGAATGTCGGCCATCGTCCCTCCCGCTTGCCAGACAGGTTGGTCACAACCGGCGTGGATGAAAAGAAGTCAAGTTGCGGCAAGGCTTTTCCTTGCGTATATCAACTCCGCAAAATTGTCGCATAATGGGAGGCTTCATGAACGCGCCGGTGAACCCCAAGGATCTCTATCCCGCCGACCTGCCGCGCCGGGGGCTGGAGGATCTGGCCCATGTGCCCGGGCCGAAGCCGGCCGTTTCCAAGACCTTGCGGACGATCAAGTTCCTGGCCGACCCGCTGAAGGCGGTGACGGCGCTTGCCGACCAATACGGCCCGATCTTCCGCCGGCAGGATTATATGGGCTGGGGCGTCACCATTCTGGGGCCCGAAGCGAACGAGCTGGTGCTGTTCAACAAGGACAAGATCTTCTCGTCCAAGCTGGGCTGGGATCCGGTGCTGGAGCTGGTGTTCCCGAACGGGCTGATGATGATGGATTTCGAACATCATCGCATGCACCGCAAGACGCTGTCGGTTGCCTTCAAGCCGGCGCCGATGAAGGCCTATCTGGCCGGGCTGACAGAGGGCATCACGCGCGCGACGGCCAAGTGGGAAACCGGCAAGACGTTCAAATTCTACCCTGCGATCAAAAACCTGACGCTGGACCTGGCGGCCGGATCCTTCCTGGGGCTGCCCTGGGGGCCCGAGGCGCAGAAGATCAACCAGGCGTTTACCGACATGGTGCTGGCGAGTGTCGCGATCGTGCGGCGCCCCCTGCCCTTCACGCAGATGAAGCGCGGCGTCGAGGGCCGAGCCTTCCTGTGCGACTATTTCGGGAAGGAAATCCCGAACCGGCGCGGCAAGACGGGGGACGATTTCTTCACCCAATTCTGCAATGCGACCGACGAGGACGGCAATCTCCTGACGCCTCAAGAGATCGTCGACCACATGAATTTCCTGATGATGGCGGCGCACGACACGCTGACGTCCAGCATGACATCGATGGTCTATTATCTGGGCCAGAACCC
>JBKDAC010000359.1:0-581 GCA_046316515.1 Sandaracinobacter sp.
GAGAGGAGCTGGGCGAGGAGGCCGCCCATGGAGTGGCCGAGGATGACGGGGGGCTCGCCGAGGTCGGCGACGTCGCGTTCGAGGGCGGCCACATAGTCGGCGATGCGGGTGGTGGCGAGTGCGGCCGGCGCGGGGGCGCCTGGGGGCACGTCGTGGTGGGGCAGCGTGACGGCGGCGGAGCGGAGCCCCAAGGGTTCGAGCTCGGCGCGGAGCTGGGTGAAGGTGGAGGGGCGGCTCCACATGCCGTGGATCATCAGGATCGGCGGCATGGCTATTGGACCACGCCTGCTGCTGCCAGTGCGGCGAGCGTGACGAGGTCGGTGGCGCCGGACGTCATTGGGGCGATCTGCACCGAGCGGGACATGTTGACAAGGACGGGGCCGATGACGCGGCCGCCGCCCAGCTCCTTCAGCAGCTTGGCCGCGATGTTGGCGGATTGCAGGCCCGGCATGACGAGCACGTTGGCGGGGCCGGTGAGGCGGTTGAAGGGGTAGAGATCGGCCAGGTTGCGGTTGAGGGCGACGTCGACGGACATTTCGCCCTCATATTCGAAGCCGAGTCGGAGCTCGTCGAGGATGGCG
>JBKDAC010000360.1:0-341 GCA_046316515.1 Sandaracinobacter sp.
GTATGCGTCCTAAGGACGCATACCAGAGTGTATAGCAAAAGTCAATTCCGAAGCCCCCAAAACGATGGCGAATACGGTGAAAAAATATCAGAACCGATATTGATCATAAAAAATCCACAAGCTGCGCGCCGATCATCCAGCGCGCAGCATTATTTATTGGTAGTAAGATATAACCGTCTACTCCGCCGCGATGCCCACTGACTGAAGATCCGGCTCAACCGCTTCGGCTTCTGCCATAGCGGCCAGGCCTTCTTCGGTGATCTCAAAGGCTGGCGCATTGTCGTGGGCAGCTACGTCGATCAACCCATCCGTTTTGATAACGCTGGGCAACCAGCCAATCC
>JBKDAC010000361.1:0-4861 GCA_046316515.1 Sandaracinobacter sp.
GTATTCGCGCTGGGTCTTCTCCATCTGGCGCTTGACCCGGCTCTTGATCTTCTTCTCCACCTGCAGAAGGCCGATTTCGCCTTCCATGAAGCTGAGGACCATTTCCAGCCGGCGTCCGACGGCGGTTTCCGTCAGCAGGGCCTGCTTGTCGGCGATCTTCAGGTTCAGATTGGCAGCGATGGAGTCGGCAAAGCGGCCGGCCTCCTCGATCTGCCCGACCTGCAGCGCCACCTCGGGCGAGATGCGCTTGGCGGACTTCACATAGGTTTCGAACTGCTTGGCGGCCGAGCGCATCAGCGCCTCGACCTCGGGGCCTTCGGGATCGATATCCTCGACCGTCTCGACATCGGCGACGAGAAATTCGCCGCTCTCATCCAGCTTCAGGCGCCGCGCGCGCTGCTGGCCTTCCACCAGCACCTTCACTGTGCCGTCGGGCAGCTTCAGCAGCTGCAGCACGGTGGCGAGCGTTCCCACCTCGTACAGGCCATCGGCCGCCGGATCCTCGTCAGCCGGATTCTTCTGGCTGAGAAGGAAGATCGACTTGTCCGTCTGCATGACCGCCTCGAGTGCCTTCACGGATTTCTCGCGCCCAACGAACAGGGGAACGATCATCTGCGGGAACACGACGATGTCGCGCAAGGGGAGGACCGGGCGGGTCATGTGTTTGGTGTCTGCCATGGGAAGGCAATATGGGATGGGGTGGGGGCGTCTGCAATCATGCGACTGCGGTGGTAACCGAACTAGCGGGGGATAAGGTCCGAATTAACCCTTTACCGGCCTTGTCAGGGTCGGCGCCGGCTCCGGCGGACGGGCCGGGGTCGCCGAAAAGCGGATCGGATGGCGTGCGACTCGGACAGGGCCGTCGGCGCCCTGGTCCACCGTTGCCAGGCACTGGTTGTGCACCACCTGCGGGTCGGCGATCACCGCCTCGCGGCTGTTGACGATGCAGCCCACGGCGCCGGCGGTCGTGAAGCCTGTCATCAATTCCGCGCATGTCCGGCTGCCGACTTCGGCGGCCATGCCGGCAAACATGGCGGGCATGTTGGCGAACCGGCCGGCTGCGGTGTCGAGCGCGGGGTCCGCCAGGCTGGGCGGGTGCCCCAGTGCTTCGCGCAGCGCCTGGAACTCGATGTCCTGCAGCGCGGAGAGGGCGACATGGCCGTCTCTGGCGGGCCAGAGCCGGCCGAGGTTGGCATAGTCGGGCTGGGGGTCTGCGGGGTCGACAAAGGCCTGGTTGTACATGCCCTCCACCCAGTTGAAAGCGACGGCCGCATCCAGCATCGCGACCTCCACGCGCTGGGCTTCTCCGCTGCGTTCCCGGTGGAACAGGGCGGCGGTGATCGCCTGGGCCGCGCTCAGCGCCGTCACCTTGTCGCACACCAGGCTTCCGACGAGACGGGGGGTGCCGTCGGTGTCGGCCTGGATGGCGCTGAGGCCCGAGGCGGCCTGGACGACCGGGTCATAGGCGCGCAGGGCGGCATAGGGACCGTCGGGGCCAAAGCCGGTGATGCTGCACCAGACAAGGCGCGGGTTCAGGGCGTGGCAGCGGCCCCAGCCCCAGCCCAGCTTGTCCATCGTGCCGGGGCGGAAATTCTCGACCAGCACATCGGCCCAGCACACCAGCTCCTCGAAGCGGGCATGGTCTGCCGGGTTCTTCAGGTCCAGCGTCTCGCCGCGCTTCGATCGGTTCACGGCGACGAAGATCGCCGACATGTTGCCCTTGCGCGCGCCGAACTGGCGGACGGGATCCCCGGTCGGGCTTTCCAGCTTGATGCAGTCGGCGCCCTGGTCGGCAAGCCATGCAGCCGCCATCGGCCCCGAGACGATCTGGCTGAGATCGAGCACCCTGATACCGTCGAGTGGGCCCGGCAATGTCCGTCTCCCCTGTGCGCCGCATGTGGGAGCCAGACTGCCCGCGCCGCCAGCAGGTTCCAACCCGCAAACTGGATAAGTCAGACGGTGATGTCGCGGTCCTTGGTTTCGGGAAGCCAGATCAGGGTGATGGCAAAGGCCATCACGACAACGCCGACGGTGTACCAGAGGCCGGCGAAGGGATCGCCGGTGTTCACGACGATCAGCTGCTGGATGAAGGGCAGGAAGCCGCCGAAATAGCCGGTGCCGATGTGATAGGGCACTGACATGGAGGTGTAGCGCACCTTGGCGGGGAACAGCTCCACCAGGATGGCGGCGACCATGCCGTAGGTCATGGCCGAGAGCGCGACGAGGCCGAAGACGCCCAGGATGATCTTCCAGCGCTGCTTTTCTTCTGGGTTTGCCTTTTCGGGGTAGCCGGCGGCCTTCAGCGCGGCGGAGAAGGCGTCCTGGTTGAAGCCCTCCACGCGCTGGTCGCCGACCTTCAGCGCGACGGTTTCGGCTGGCGCCTTGGAATAGGCGATGCCGCGCTTCGTCAGATAGCCCAGCGCCTGCGCGCATTCGGTCGTCTGTTTGCGGGCAAAGACCGAGAATTCGCAGTCCGGCAGCTCGAGAACGACGGGGTTGGCGGCGATCGCGCGGGCGAGGGCCGGGTTGGCGCCTGCCGCCATCAGGTGGAACAGCGGGAAGACGAGGAGGGCCGAGAGCGCGTAGCCGATCAGCAGCAGCTTCTTCCGGCCGATACGGTCCGACAGCATGCCGAACAGCACGTAGAGGGGGGCTGCCAGGAAGGCGCCTGCCGCAAGGTAGATCAGGGTTTCGGTTTCGCCCACGCCGGCGGTTCCGGTGAGGAAGTAGAGCGTGCCGAACTGGGAGGTGTAGTAGACGACGGTGAGGCCGGCTGCGACGCCGAACAGGGCGACGAGGACCTTGCCCACATTTTCCCGGTCGGAAAAGGCCTCTACGATCGGGTTCTTCGCCGTGGTGCCGGCAGCCTTCATCGCCTTGAACACCGGGCTCTCGGACAGCTGCATCCGGATATAGATGCTGATCGCCAGCATCGCGAGGCTGAGCAGGAAGGGGATGCGCCAGCCCCAGGAGTCGAAGGCCTCCTGGCGCATCGAGAAGCGGGTGGCGAGCCCGACGACGAGGCAAGGCTGGCAGCCGCCCGGCACCGAGATCTGGATCCAGGTGGTGTATTCGCCGCGCCGGCCCGGGGGGGCGTGTTCGCCGACATAGATGGCGGCGCCCCCATATTCGCCGCCCAGCGCGAAGCCCTGGAGGAGGCGCAGAAAGACGAGGAGGGCAGGGGCCCAGAGCCCTGCCTGGGCATAGGTGGGAAGCAGGCCGATGAGGGCCGTGGCGCCACCCATCAGGGTGATGGTGATGAGGAAAGTGTATTTGCGGCCGATCCGGTCGCCATAATGGCCGAACACCATTGCGCCGATGGGCCGCACGCCAAAGCCGGCGCCGAAGGCGGCGAGGCTGGCGAGCGTGGCGGCGGTGGGATTGTCGATTGGGAAGAAGAGCTTGCCAATGAGGGCGGCAAGGATCCCATAGAGGAAGAAATCATACCATTCGAACACGGTGCCCAGCGACGAGGCGACGATGACCAGGCGGTCGCGCTGGATGTCGATAGGCTGGTCGGCGTCTTGTGGCTGCATCTACGTTCAGTCTCCCCGCGCGGCTGGTAGCCGGGCCAAGGGCGAGCTACAAGCGGGCTGTGCCGTGCGTTGCAACAGGATTTCGCGGGGAATGGCAAAGGTGACCTGGCTTGGGAGCGATAACGGGCTCAACCAGAGCCGCGCTGTGGCTGTGGATATGGAGAGCGCCGCCGTCGCAGGTCGATCAACAAGCGCCTCCGGCGGCCAGGGCTCCGCCCTGAACCCGGCAGGGGACATATGGCCCCCTGCACCCCGAACACGCCTCCGTCTTGGCACGGCTGCGCCCGGATACTACATTGTCCTACACCCACGGAGGCAGACATGACCCAGAGAGACGGATTGGCAAGCGTAAGCCTCGGCTCGGCCAAGGCCATCGGCCTCCGCCTCGTTGCCGAAGGCCGCTTCGAAAACCTGTCCGAAGCCTGCCGCGCAGGCCTCCGCCGCCTCGAGGAAGACGCCCGCGTCGTCGAACGCCTCGTGGCACTCGGCGAGGAAGGCATGGCCAGCGGCATCGCCGAAGACTTCGACATCGACGCGTTCGTGGAAGCGATGCCGAACCAGCCGTGAAACTCGCCTGGTCAAACCTCGCCCTGCAGGAACTCGCTGAACTTTCCCGCTATTCGATCGGGCAATGGGGCGCAGCCGTCGCCCGCCGCTACATCGAAGACATCCGCGACGCCGCCAAAGCCGCAGCCGCCCGCCCGGACCGCACGCGACTTCTGCGGCAAGACTTCCGCATCCTCCGCGTCCGCTCCCACTATCTGATCCTGCACGTCGATCCGGTCGAGCAGCGCGTCACGGTCGCCCGGGTGCTGCACGTGGCAATGGACATCGAACGGCATTTGCCGGTGGAGTAGGGTGATGCAGCCCGCCTCACCTGTGCGCTTGACCAAGCGCCTCTGGCGGCTAAGGCTTCGCTCAGGACCCCGGGGGGCAGAGTTTCATTCACCACTCCCCGCAATGAGCTTGTTGGCTGATGGTCTGTATGTTTGGTTAAGTTAGGCGGCCAATCGAAACCAGCCATACCCGGCGCTGCTCCCGGTCGATTGTATAGGCGATCCTCATTCGAGGTCTTCCCAGTTCCACCGGTGTTTCGATCTTCCAAAGGTCTGGAGATGTCGGGTGCGGAGTGCCGAACGCTTCAGGGCCCAAACGGCTGGTGAGCATTTGCTCTGCCCATACAAGCAGAGAGAGGCCATGCTCCGTACCCCCCGAGCTAAATGTCCGCTCGAAGGCCTTCTCGAAAATCGGCAAGAGTGAGACCTGCCAGTCGGGTGCCTGAGGATCTTTTAACTTCAAATTCGGCTACATCCTCTTCAATACCA
>JBKDAC010000362.1:0-9998 GCA_046316515.1 Sandaracinobacter sp.
ACCGCGACGTGGGGAAATTCCTGCGGCTGTTCACCGATGTGCCCGACGACGAGATCCGGCGGCTGGAGGCGCTGGAGGGGGCCGAGATCAATGACGCCCAGGTGGCGCTGGCCAATGCGGCGACCGCGCTGTGCCGGGGGACAGATGCAGCGACGGCTGCCGAAGCGACCGCGCGGGCGACCTTTGCCGAGGGTGGAGCGGGCGAGGCCTTGCCGAGCTTTGCGGTGGAAGGGTCCGTTGCGCTGGTGGATGCACTGGTGCTGACGGGGCTGGCGGCATCGAAGGGCGAGGCACGGCGGAAGATCGCCGAGAATGCGGTGAAGGTGGATGGTGTGAGTGTGGGCGATCCGGCCGCGATGGTGGCGGCGCCGGCGAAGCTGAGCCTGGGGAAGAAGCGCCACGCAGTTCTGACGCAGGGGTAGGTTCAGCCCTTCTAGGGCTTGCCGCCGGTGATGGGCCTTGAGCCGAGCTGGGCGTAGCGCTGCGGGGAGAGGCTGGCGGCGAATTCGGCGGCACCGGGCTGGCCCTGGCCGGCGGCGGCCTTGGCGAGTTCGCGGCCGCGGTGCAGGTTGCGGCTGACGCCGCGGCCGTCGGCGAAGGCGTCGGCAAGGGCGAGCTGGGCGGGGGCGTAGCCACGCCGCGCGGCGCGCAGGAACCAGGCGGCGGCGACGGCGTCGTCGCGCGGGGCACCCTGGCCGTTGGCTGTCATGGTGCCGAGCAGGGTTTCGGCGGCGGGCACGTTGCGCTGGGCGAGGATGCGGAAATCGCGGTGGGCGGCGGCATGGTCGCCGCGTTTGAAGGCGTCAAGGCCGCGGGCAAGAAGCGCGTCACTGGACATGGCGGCATCGCGGGGAGGCTGTTCGGCGGGGGCGGCGGCATGTGCAGGAAGGGCGGCCGACAGGGAAAGCGCCGCAAGCAGTGCGGCAAGGCGGGCCCGGATTAGCATCGTTGCTGTGCTAGCGCGAAATTGCGACGAAAAGAAGGGGTGTGGCTGTCGGGTTCGGGGCGGTGGCAAGGTGGTCGTCGCTCAGCCGCCACGCAATGTCGCAACGGCCGTGTCCTTTTCGAAGAGGTAGAGAAGGTTGCGGGCGGCCTGGCCGCGGGGGCCTGCGAGGCCGCCGTCGCGTTCGATCAGGAGGCGGGCGTCGGCATCGGCGGTGGAGAGGAGGCGTTCGACCTGGTCGGGTGTGGCGAGCGTGAAGCCCTGGTCGCCGGACTGGCGATGCCCAAGCAGTTCGCCGGCGCCGCGCAAGGCGAGATCCGCTTCGGCGATGGCGAAGCCGTCGTCGGTGCTGCGCATCATCTGGAGGCGCTTGCGCGCGGTTTCGGAGAGCTTTTCGCCGCGCAGAAGGAGGCAGACGGAATGGGCGGTGCCGCGCCCGACGCGGCCGCGGAGCTGGTGAAGCTGGGCGAGGCCGAAGCGTTCGGCGCCTTCGATGACCATCAGCGACGCATTGGGGACGTCGACGCCGACCTCGATGACGGTGGTGGCGACGAGGATGGCGGCCTCGCCGGACTGGAAGCGGGCCATTTCCTTGTCGCGCGCCGGGCCGGCGAGCTTGCCGTGAACGAGGGCGACGCGGCTGCCGAAGCGCTGCTTGAGCATGGCGGCGCGCGCGACGGCGGGGGCGGCCTCGTCGGGGTCTGACGTGACTTCGCCGTCAGCGCCGCCGTCGAGGAGGGGGCAGACCCAATAGGCCTGAGCGCCGGTTGCGATGTGGCGGGCGAGGCCGTCGGCCACCTCGTCGAGGCGTGTGAGCGCGGTGACGCGGGTGTCGATGGGTTTGCGGCCGGGCGGGCGTTCGGCGAGGCGCGACACCTCCATCTCGCCGAAATGGGCGAGTGCGAGGGTGCGCGGGATGGGGGTGGCGGTGGTGACGAGGAAGTGGGGTGGCACTTCGGCCTTTTCCGACAGCATCATGCGCTGGGCGACGCCGAAGCGGTGCTGTTCGTCGACGACGGCGAGGCCGAGGCGCTTGTACTGGACGCTGCCGGAGAAGATGGCGTGGGTGCCGACGAGGATGTCGATCTCGCCTGCGGCAAGGCGGGTGAGGACATCGTCGCGCGCCCTGCCCTTTTCGCGCCCCGAGAGGAAGGCGAGGCGGACGGGGAGGTTGGCGAGCAGTTTCGCGAGCGTTGCATGGTGCTGGCGGGCGAGGAGGTCGGTGGGGGCGAGGAAGGCACCCTGTGCGCCCGCCTCGACCGCGATGAGGAGGGCCATGAGGGCGACAAGGGTTTTCCCCGATCCGACATCGCCCTGGAGGAGGCGGAGCATGGCATGGGGGGCGGCCATGTCGCCGGCGATTTCCGAGATGGCATGGGATTGGGCGCCGGTGAGCGGCCAGGGGAGGCTTTGCAGCAGCGCGGCGGTAAGGCGGCCGGTGCCGGCAAGGGAGATGCCCTTCTGGCGGCGGCGGCGGGCGCGCACCAGGCTCCAGGCGAGCTGGCTGGCGAGAAGTTCGTCATAGGCGAGGCGGTCGCGTGCCTGCGCGCTGTCGGGGCTGGAATGGACGGTGGCGAGGGCCTGCGCGAAGGCGGGCCATTGGCGCTTGGCCAGCAGGCCCGGTTCGATCCACTCGTCGATAGCGGGCGTGCGGGCAAGCGCCGCTTGCGCCAGCGTGGCGAGGCGGCGGGAGGTGAAGCCTTCGGTGAGCGGATAGACGGGCTCGGTCGCCGGGGCGTCGGGCTTTGAAAGTTCGGGATGGATGATCTGGAAGCGCCCGTTCCAGAGTTCCAGCCGGCCCATGACTGACAGGTTGGCGCCGATCGGAAAGCGGCTGGCGAGCCCGGCGGCCTTGGGGCCGAAGAAGGCGAGCAGGAGGCCGATGCCCGAGGCGTCGTCGGCGACGATGCGGAACGGGCCCCTGCCCCGGCTGGGCTCGTGCGCGGTGATGCGGACCGGGACGGCGACACGCTCGCCATCGCTGGCATCGGCGAGGCTGGGGAGTTGCCGCGTGTCGCGCCAGCCGACCGGGAAATGGAAGAGGAGGCCACGGACCCGGGTGATGCCGAGCCGTTCGAGCGCGCGCAACGCTGCCGGGCCGACACCGGGAAGCGATGCCGCATCGGCAAAGAGGGGGTTGAGCCAGTCGGGCCGCATGGCTAGGCCGCTAGCAACCTTGCCGGCGGCCCGCAATTTGTGCGTGGCCGCCATACTGCCGTGGAGTGGGTGATGATCAGCGAAGTCCGGATGAAGCGTGCGCACTGGCGGGCCCACCACCGTGGCACGAAGGAAGCCGATATGCTGGTGGGCGGTTTTGCCGACCGCTGGATGGCGGAGCTGGCCGCCGACGAGACGGGGTTCGGCTGGTTCGAGACGCTGATGGAGGAGCAGGACGTGGACATCATGGCCTGGGCCTTCCGCAAGGCGGAGCCGCCGGAGGCGCTGCGGGGCGACTGGATGGATCGGCTGATGGACCTGGATTACATCCGGCTGGTTCCGCGCTGATGCTGCCGATCGCGGCGATTGCGGCGAGCGCCCGGCCCCTGCGGCTGACGGGTGCGCCCGCCGGGCTGATCCCGCTGCTGATGACGGGGCTTGCGCGGGCGGCAGGGCTGGATGGCCAGCGCGCGGTGCTGATCGCGGCCGACGAGAGCGCGGGGCGTGCGGTGCTGGAATCGGCGCCCTTCTTTGCGCCCGATGTGCGGACGATCTGGCTGCCGGGGTGGGACTGCCTGCCCTATGACCGGGCGAGCCCGGGGCAAGGGGTGATGGCCGAGCGGTTGGCGGGGCTTGCCGCGCTGACGCGGGGGCCGCAGGGCCCCGAGCTGGTGGTGACGACGGTGAGTGCCGCGAGCCAGCGGCTGCTGTCGAAGGAGATTGTGGCAGCAGCGACGCTGGAGGTGCGGCAGGGCAGTCGGATCGGGCGGGACGCGCTGGTGCAGACGCTGCTGCGCGCGGGCTATACACGGGCGGAGAGCGTCGCCGATGCGGGCGATTTCGCCGTGCGCGGCGGGCTGGTGGACGTGGTGCCGCCGGGCGCAGATCGCCGGGGCTATCGGCTGGACTTCTTTGGTGACGAGGTGGACGGCATCCGCACCATCGACCCGCTGACCCAGCTGACGACGGGCAAGGCGGACGGGTTCACCCTGTTGCCGGTTTCGGAACTGCTGCTGGACGAGGCGCGGATCAAGGCCTTCCGCGCCGGCTGGCTGGAGCGGTTCGGGGCGGGGGCGACGTCGGACCCGCTGTATCAGGCGGCGAGCGAGGGGCGGCGGGCGGCGGGCCTGGACCATTTCCTGCCGCTGTTCGAACCCGGGTTGGTGACGCTGTTCGACTGGCTGGCACCTGGCGACCTGCTGGTGACCGACCCGGGCCTGCAATCGGCGGTGGACGCGCGATACGAGGCGATCACCGATTATTACCAGAACCGGTTCGAGGCGCTGCGCACCCCTGCCAAGGGCAAGGCGAAGCTGGGAGCGGCGGTGTACCGGCCGCTGGAGCCGGATGCGCTGTATCTGTCGCGCGCGGACTGGGATGCCGCAGTTGCGCGCGCGCATGCGACTTATGCGCTGCCCGGCAATGAAGATGCCGCGTATGGGCTGGACCTGGGCGGGCTGCCGCCGCAGGATTTTGCGCCGGCGCGGGTGGCGGCCGCGAGCGGGGGGGACCCCGTGTACAAGGCGATATCGGCACGGCTGGCGACTGCGCGCGCCGACGGGCGCCAGCCGGTGCTGGCGGCCTATAGCGAAGGATCGCGCGAGCGGATCATCGGTCTGCTGAAGGAGCATGGCGCCACGGGGCTGGTGCTGGCCGACGGCTGGCAGGCGGCGCTGGGGGCGGCCGACAAGCAGGCGGTGCCTGTGGTGGTGCTGCCGCTGGAGAATGGCTTCCGCCATGCGGATGCTGAAGTGTGGACCGAGCAGGACATGCTGGGCGACCGGCTGATCCGGCGGCGATCCGTGCGCAAGGCCGATGCCTTCCTGAAGGACCTGCAGACGCTGGAATCGGGCGAGCTGGTGGTGCACCAGGAGCATGGGATCGGGCGCTATATCGGGCTGACGCCGATCACCGTGTCGGGCGCCGAGCATGACACCGTCGCGCTGGAATATGCGGGCGGCGACAAGCTGTATGTGCCGGTCGAGAATCTGGACGTTCTGAGCCGCTATGGCAGCGAGAGCGAGGGCGTGACGCTCGACAGGCTGGGCGGCACCGGCTGGGCGCAGCGCAAGGCGCGGATGAAGGAGCGCATTCGTGAGATCGCGCACGAACTGCTGAAGACGGCGGCCTTGAGGGCGACGCGGGCGGCGGATGCCTATGAGGTGGACGGGCAGGCCTATGCGGCCTTCCTGGACAAGTTCCCCTGGGCCGAGACCGACGACCAGCTGCGGGCCGTCGCCGAGGTTCTGGAGGACCTGGGCGCCGGCCGGCCGATGGACCGGCTGGTGTGCGGCGACGTGGGCTTTGGCAAGACCGAAGTGGCGCTGCGGGCGGCCTTCGTGGCGGCGGCATCGGGGTCGCAGGTGGCGGTGGTGTGCCCGACGACACTGCTGGCGCGCCAGCATGCGGCGACCTTCCGCGAGCGCTTTGCGGGCAGCGGGCTCGCCGTGGGCGCGCTGTCGCGACTGGTGCCGGCGGCCGAGGCGAAGGCGACGCGCGAGGGGCTGGCCGACGGCAGTGTCGACATCGTGGTGGGCACGCATGCGATCCTGGCCAAGGGCGTCGAGTTTAAGCGGCTGGGCCTGGTGGTGGTGGATGAGGAACAGCGGTTCGGGGTGACCCACAAGGAGCGGCTGAAGGCGATGCGGGCTGGAGGCGCGGGAGGAACCGGAAGCGACCCGACAGAAATTTCCAATGTGCATGTGCTGACGCTTACGGCGACGCCCATTCCGCGCACCCTGCAGATGGCGCTGTCGGGCATTCGCGAGCTGAGCGTGATCGCGACCCCGCCGGTGGACCGGCTGGCGGTGCGGACGACCGTTTCACCCTTTGATCCGGTTGTGGTGCGCGAGGCGCTGCTGCGCGAGCATCATCGCGGCGGGCAGAGTTTCCTGGTGATGCCGCGCATTTCGGACCTGCCGGACATCGAGGCTTACCTTCGCGAAAGCGTGCCCGAGGTGCGCTATGTGACGGCGCATGGGCAGATGGCGGCGGGCGAGCTGGAAGATCGGATGACGGCCTTCACCGACCAGCGTTTCGACGTGCTGGTGTCGACCTCGATCGTGGAATCGGGGATCGACATTCCCAACGCCAACACGCTGATCGTGCACCGGGCGGACATGTTCGGGCTGGCGCAGCTGTACCAGCTGCGGGGCCGCGTGGGCCGGGCGAAGCGCCGGGCCTATGCGCTGCTCACGACGGCGGCCGACGGGACGATCACGCCGGCGGCCGAGAAGCGGCTGCAGGTGCTGGCGTCACTCGACAGCCTGGGGGCCGGGTTCGAGCTGGCGAGCCACGACCTGGACCAGCGCGGGGCGGGCAACCTGTTGGGCGACGAGCAGTCCGGCCATATCCGCGAGGTGGGGTTCGAGCTGTATCAATCGATGCTGGAGGATGCGATCCTGGCGGCCAAGGCCGAAGCGCGCGGGCTGAAGGCGCCGGAGGATCCTTCGAGCCCGACCATCTCGGTCGATGCGGCCGTCATGATCCCCGAAGACTATGTGCCCGACCTGGCGCTGCGGATGGCGCTGTATCGGCGGGCGGCGGACCTGAAGGACAAGGCCGAGACGGAGGCACTGGCAGCCGAGATGATCGACCGGTTCGGGCCGCTGCCCGAGCCTGCGCAGAACCTGCTGAAGATCGTGGAGGCGCGCAATGCGGCCAAGCGGGCGCATGTGCAGAAGATAGAGGTGGGGCCGAAAGGCGCGCTGGTGACCTTTGTGGAGGACAGCTTCCCGAACCCGGCGGGCCTGGTGGAGTGGATGCAGCGGCTGAAGGGACAGGCGAAACTGCGGCCGGACCAGAAGCTGTTCCTGGCGCGCGATTTCGGCAGCGGGCAGGGGCGGCTGGCCGGCGCTGTGGCGCTGGCGCGGGGGCTGGCGCAGGCGGCGATGCGGAGCGTGGAGCCTGTTCCCGAGAAGCTGAGGGCGCCGGCCGTGCAGCGGCCGCCGGTGCCGGGGGTTTTCAAGGCCAAGCGGCGGTAAGGCTGGCGCCTGCGGGTGGCTTGCGGGCGCGGGACTGGTGTGCTGTATACGCCGATATATAGCGAGTCCGTTCGTTGGGGGCATTGCGTGAAGGGGTTTCTGGCCGGACTGCTGGTGCTGCTGCCCTGCCCTGCGCTGGCGGCCGCGCCCGGGGGTGGCGACGCGGCGATCGAGGACGTGGTGGTGACGGCACGGCAGCGCGCCGAGCGGGCGCAGGAGGTGCCGATAGCACTGTCGGTGGTGGGGGGTGACCAGCTGGACCGCAGCCTGACGGTGAACATCGCGCAGCTGAGCCAGCTGGTGCCGAGCCTGAACCATTCGAGCGCCAATCCGCGCAACACGGCTTTCACAATCCGGGGGCTCGGCAGCAGTATGGTAGCGGTGAGCCAGGCGAATGACGGGCTGGAGCCGGGCGTCGGCTTTTATGTGGACCAAGTGTATCATGGGCGGCCGGCGACGGCTGCGTTCGACTTCACCGATATCGAGCGGATCGAGGTGCTGCGGGGGCCGCAGGGGACGCTGTTCGGGAAGAACACGACGGCGGGGGCGATTGCCATCGTGACGCGGGCGCCGAGCTTTGCCTGGGAGGCGCAGGGCGAGCTGAGCCTTGGCAAGCAGGGGTTCGTGCAGGGGCGCGGGGCGGTTTCGGGGCCGTTGGTGGATAACCGGCTGGCAGTGCGGGTGTCGGGGATCGTGACGCGGCGGGACGGGGTGATCCGGAACGTGAATTCCGGCAGCCGGCACAACGGGATCGGGACAGCGGGGGTGCGGGGACAGCTGCTGTTTGAGGCGGACGGTTTCCGGCTGCGGGTTTCGGCGGACTGGACAGAATTCGACAGTGACTGCTGCACGCAGGGCTATCTCAGGGTGGGGACCTCGCTTCGGCCGACCGCTCGGCAGTTTCCGGCGCTTGCGGCGGGCTTCGGCTACCAGCCGCCGAGCACGGATGTGTATGACCGGCTGACCGATATCGACGCGCCTCTGCGGGTGGACACCAGCGAGGGCGGGGTGTCGGCGGTCGGCGAATGGGATTTCGGGGGGCTCAGGCTGACGAGCGTGAGCGCCTGGCGCTTCTGGAACTGGGCGGCAGCGAACGACCGGGACTTCACCGCGCTGAGGATCCAGCTGGTGCAGGGGATCCCGTCGCGGCAGGACCAGTACAGCCAGGAGATCAGGCTGGCCTCGGCGCAGGCCGCGCGGTTGCAGTGGGTGGCCGGGGTGTACTGGTTCAACCAGTTACTGACCGGACGGCCGGTCTCCATCTATGGGCCGGACGGGGCCACTTGGCTGCTGGGGACGGGCGTGCCGGCGAACCTGCTGGACGGCTATGGGCAGGACGGCGCGACGCGGATCACGACGGACAGCCTGGCGGCGTTCGGCGAGGCGAACCTGTCGATCTTGCCGCGGCTGACGCTGACGGCGGGCCTGCGCCACACGCAGGAGGCAAAGCGCGGACGGTACGACACGTTCGTGCAGGGCGGCGTGCCGGTGACGGACCCGCGGCTGGTGGCGGCGCGGCTGTCGGTGCTGCGGCCGCAGAGCTATTCGGCGGCGCTGGATGACGGCAGCTGGTCTGGGCGGGCGATCCTGTCGTGGCGGGCGACCGACGCGCTGCTGGCCTATGCCAGTGCGGCGCGGGGTTTCAAATCGGGCGGGATCAACATGTCGGGCCTGCCGCTGGATGCCGCGAACCGGCCGGTGCTGTCGACCGCGGTGATCGCGCCCGAGCGGAACACGACCCTGGAGGCGGGCGTGAAGAGCCAGTGGCTCGGCGACCGGCTGGTGCTGAACCTGGCGGCCTTTCACACCGAGGTGACGGATTTCCAGGCGACGATCGTGGACAGCGGCGAGACGGTCGCGTTGCGGGGCTATCTGTCGAACATTCCGAAAGTGCGGGTGCGGGGGTTCGAGGCGGATGGGGTGGCGGCGCTGTTTGCGGGCAACCAGCTGCGCGGCAGCCTTGCCTTTGCCGATGGGATCTATGGCGATTACCGCCAGGGGCCCTGCCCGCTGGAGCGGCAGGGGACGGCGACGGCGGCGTGCGACCTGACCGGGCGGCGGCTGGCGGGGCTGCCGCGCTGGTCTTTCACGCTGGGGTTCGAGCAGCTGCTGCCGCTGAACGGGCGCGGGCTGGAGCTGGTGCTCTATGGCGGCAGCAGCTGGCGGAGTGGATTTCATGGGGACCCGACGCTGTCGGAGTTCACCTGGATCGACGGCATTAATGTGACCAACGCGAGCGTTGGGCTGCGCACAGCGAAAGGCTGGGAGCTGGCACTGTTTGCGCGCAACCTGTTCGACAGCCGCTATCTGACCAACCTGACGATCCAGGCGGGGAATTCGGGGCTGATCGTGGGGCTGCCGGGGGACCCCCGGCTGGTGGGGGTTTCGGCGCGGGTTCGGCTTTAGGGTGAAGGCCTTCAGCGAGTCGTAGGCGGTGCTGTGGTAGATGCGGCCGTGGGTTTCGGCCGTGCGGGGTTCAGTTTCTTTGATTCCGGCATGGCAATCCCCCGTATGACCCCGGCGGATTGGCAAGTGCAGCAGGAAGCGGGAAGCGCATGGAGTGACCCGAACGGGGCTAGAGCGGGTAGCCGGCGAAGGCCTTGGTGCGGTGCATGGCGACGGAGCTGGAGACGCGCTCGATCTGCCATGGGCCGGAGGTCCATTCGGCGGTGAGGTCACGCCATTCGGCCATGTCGGCGACGATGACCTTCACGAGATAGTCGCTCTTGCCCGAGATTTCGGCGGCCTCGAGCACGCGCGGGTCCTTGGTGAACAGGGTTTCGAGCGCGCGGAAATCCTCGGGCAGGTGGCGCTTCAGCGTGACTTCGCCGTAGATGAGGAGCACGGCGCGCAAGCGTTCGATGGCGATGTCGGCACGGTAGCCGGTGATGATTCCGATCTGTTCGAGGCGGCGG
>JBKDAC010000363.1:0-5222 GCA_046316515.1 Sandaracinobacter sp.
TGGTGGCGGCGGCTTTGGCCGTGGCCCCGGTGGCGGTGGCGGCTTTGGCGGCGGTGGAGGCGGCTTCGGTGGCCCCCGCGGTGGCGGTTCGCCCGGCATCGTGATCGGCTCTGCCAAGGGCAAGGTGAAGTTCTTCAACGCGCAAAAGGGCTTCGGCTTTGTCGTGCGCGACGATGGCGGCGAGGATGTGTTCCTCCACATCTCGGCGCTGGAGCGGGCCGGCCTGACCGATGTGGCCGAAAATCAGGAGATCGAATTCTCGCTGACCGACCGCAACGGCCGCATCTCGGCAACCGACGTACAGATCGTCGGCGAACCGCTGGAAGTGCAGGCGCGCGCACCGCGCCCGCCACGCGAAGGCGGCTTCGAGCGGGGCCCGCGCCCGGCAGGCGGTGGCTTCGGCAATCGCCCGCCGCCTGTGACGGACGGCACGCGCTATGAAGGCACGGTCAAGTTCTTCAACGGTCAGAAGGGTTTCGGCTTCATCGCGCGCGATGATGGCGGCGCGGATGCGTTCGTCCACATTTCGGCGGTGGAACGCGCAGGCCTGTCGGACCTGGCCGAAAACCAGCGTGTCACGTTCGAGCTGGAGTTTGATCGGCGTGGCAAGCAGGCGGCTGTGAACCTGGAGCTTCTGTAAGCGGCTGGCATGCAAGAGGGCGGGGCCTCAGCTCCGCCCTTTTTGTTATGTCCGCCCCCTGCTTTCGCAGGGCCTGGAGAGGCGGCTTTGCCGCCTCTTTCTCTTTTGTTCCATTTTCTTCGCCGGACTCGGCGGCTGCGCCACCGGCCGGCCCTTCCCGCCCTCAAGCGGCCGCTGCCATCGCCTCGGACCAGTGCCGCCGGCACAGCGCCATATAGCGGTCGTTCCCGCCGATCTCGGTCTGCGCGCCAGAGGTCACCGCGGCGCCCGATGCATCCACCCGCAGGTTCATCACTGCCTTACGCCCGCAGTGGCAGACGGCCTTCAGCTCGACGAGCTTGTCGGCAATCGCCAGCAGCCGTTCGGATCCCGCAAACAGCTGGCCCACGAAGTCCGTGCGCAGGCCATAGGCGAGCACCGGGACATTCAGCCTGTCCACCACGGATGCCAGCTGATCGACCTGCGCTGTCGTCAGGAACTGGGCCTCGTCCACCAGGACGCAATCGGGCGGTGCTGCGGACACGGCTTCGAACATGTTCATGTCTGACCGGAACACCCGTGCCTCGGCCTTCAGCCCGATCCGCGAGCCGATCCGGCCTATCCCTGCGCGGTCATCGACGGCGGCAGTGAACAGCAGGGTCGTCATTCCCCGCTCGCGATAGTTGAAGCTGGCCTGCAGCAGGGTGGTCGATTTTCCGGCGTTCATCGCGCCATAGTAGAAATAGAGCTGCGCCATCAGGGCTGGTGTCCACCGCATTGGTTGCAGTCCGTCCGCTCGATCTGCACGGTGGCATGATCGATCGCGAACTCGGCCTGCAGCCCGGCCACAACGCCTTCGATCAGGCTGTCGCCGCTGTCGGCAGGAACGACCAGATGCGCCGTCAGGGCCGTCTGCGTGGCGCTGATCGGCCAGATGTGAAGGTCGTGCACATCCATCACGCCGGGCCGATCGGCCAGCCAGGCCTGTACATGGGCAACATCGATTCGTCGGGGCGCCGCATCCAGCGCCATGTCGAGCGACTGGAGCAGGATGCGCCAGGTGGTCGACAGGATCACGGCCACGATCAGCAGCCCGGCGACCGGGTCGGCCCAGCGCGCCCCGGTCAGCAGGATGACGAGCCCGGCGCCCACCACGGCGGCTGAAACGGCTGCGTCAGCGAACAGGTGAACGACGGCCGCGCGGCGGTTCACATCGTCCGGATGGCCCCCCATCAGCAGCCAGCCGGAGAGCAGATTGATGCAGACGGCGAGCGCCGCGATCCCCATCACCATCCCGCCCGGCGGCGCAACTGCCTCCGGGTCCAGCAGGCGGCCTACGGCTTCCACGGCAAGTGCGCCGCAGGCAAAAACCAGCAGCAGGCTGTTGGCGAGCGCGGCGAGGACGCCGGCCTTGCCATAGCCATATGTGCGGCGCGGAGAGCCGTTGCGTGTCATCAGCCAGGCGGCCCAGCCGGCCAGCAACAGCCCCAGGACATCCGATGCATTGTGCCCGGCATCGGCGAGAAGCGCCGTCGATTGCAATCCGAAGCCTGCGATCACCTGCACCACGACGATGGCGATGTTCAGCCCGATGGCCAGCGCATAGCGCCAGCCGGCGGCCGGCGCATGGCTGTGATGGTCATGCAACCCATGCGGATGATGCCCATGCGGATGGTCGCGATGCGCGTGCGGATGGGCGGAAGCAGACATGGGGCCACTCTTGCAGCGGCCTGGCCGGGCGTGCAACAGCCTGTGCATCATCATTGGAGATGCCCATGCTTCGCGCCCTGCTGCTTGCCACCGCTTTCGCCTGCCTGCCCCTTCACGCGAGCGCCGCCCAGCCGGCGGCCCAGGTTGCCATGGCCGGAGAGCAGGACGCAGCGCTTGCCGCCTTCTTCGATGATCTGGACAAGCGCCAGCTGGCGATGAACCCGCAGGGCAAGACCTACCGGGGTATCCGCGATGCCGACTACGGGCGCTGGACGGATGGCAGTGACGCCGCCGAAGAGGCCCGCTATCGCCTGGGCCAGGACGCCCGCGCCGAAATGAAGCGCCGGTTCGACCCCGCCAAGCTGTCGCCGCAGTCTGCGCTCAGCTATCGCCTGTTCGACTATCAGATGGAGCGGCAGGCCCGCGCTTGGCCCCACCGCCACTTCGGCTACAGCTTCGATCAGATGAACGGGGCGCAGAGCCAGATTCCCGCCTTCCTGATCAACATCCATAGCGTGTCGAACAAGGCCGAAGCCGAAGCCTATGTACAGCGGCTGCGGGGGGTGGGCGCCGTTCTAGACCAGGCGGTTGCCGATGCGGCTGCCAGCGAGAAGAAGGGCGTCGTTCCGCCGCGCTGGACCTTCCCTTATGTGCTGGCCGACATCACGAACATCACGACCGGTGCGCCGTTCACCGACGGACCCGACAGCGCGCTCTATGCCGATCTGAAGGCCAAGGTCGGGCGGCTGTCCATTCCGCAGGCGGAAAAGGACGCGCTGATCGCCGACGGGCGCGCCGCCCTCGTCGACGTGGTGAAGCCGGCCTATGGCCGCACGGCCGCCTTCCTGACCGCGCAACAGGCCCGCGCCCCCGCCGGCGACGGCGTGTGGCGCTTCCCCGGCGCAGACGCCTATTATGCCGAGCGGCTGGCCAATTACACGACCACCGACATGACGGCGGCGCAGATCCACGACCTGGGGCTGAAGCAGGTGGCGCGCATCCATGGCGAGATGGACGCGATCCGCAAGCAGGTGGGCTTCAAGGGCGACCTGAAGGCCTTTTTTGCGCACATGCGCACCCGGCCCGAGAATTACTACCCCAACACGCCCGAAGGGCGGCAGATGTACCTGTCCGAAACCGATCGCGTGATGGCGGCGATGACGGCGAAGCTGCCCGACTATTTCAGCCCGGCCGCCACGCCACGGGCGCCGCTGCAGGTGAAGGCGGTGGAGCCGTTCCGCGAAAAATCGGCCGGCAAGGCCTTCTACAACCGCCCTGCGCCCGACGGGTCTCGGCCCGGCATCTATTATGTGAACCTCTACGACATGGCCGACATGCCCAGCACCGAGGTGGAGGCGCTCGCCTTTCACGAAGGCGTGCCCGGCCACCATCTGGATGGATCGGTCACCAGCCAGCTGAAGGGCTTGCCGGCGTTCCGCCGGTTCGGGGGCTTCACCGCCTGGAGCGAGGGCTGGGGCCTGTATGCCGAGAAGCTGGGCAAGGATATGGGCTTCTACACCGATCCCTACCGCGACTTCGGGCGCCTGCAGATGGAGCTTCACCGCGCGATCCGGCTGGTGGTGGACACCGGGCTGCACGACAAGCGCTGGACCCGCGAACAGGCCATCCAGTATGTTGAAGAGAATTCGGCCGATGCGCCTGGCGGGATCGTGAAGGCGATCGAGCGCTATGCCGTCTATCCGGGCCAGGCCACCGCCTACATGATCGGCCGTCTGAAGATCGCCGAACTGCGCGACAAGGCCCAGAAAGAGCTGGGCGACCGTTTCACCATGGCCGGCTTCCACGATGCCGTGCTGCTGTCGGGCGCAGTGCCGATGGACGTGCTGGAGGCCAATGTGAACCACTGGATCGTCGAAACGAAGGCCGGGGGTACGAAGACCGCGGCGCGCTGACCGGCACGGAAAAGGCTTGATTGCAGCGCCGGGGAGGCCCATCTAAATCGGACAAATCCGGTACGGGATCGAGTCTCATCCATGTTGCGCCTGTCCAACCTTGCCGATTATGGGGTCGTCGTGATGACGGCGGCCGCCCGCGCGGCTGCCGACGGGCGCCTGATGTCGACGGCGCAGGTGGCACAGCAGACAGGGATTCCCGCGCCCACGGTCGCCAAGCTGATGGGCCAGCTGGGCCGGGCCGGGTTGCTGAGCTCGCAGCGCGGGGTGGCCGGCGGTTTTGCCCTGGCGCGTCCCGCAGCCGCCATCAGCCTGGCCGACATCGTCGAGGCGATTGATGGGCCGATCGCACTGACCCACTGCGGCCAGGAGGGCGCCGAATGCGACCTCTCGCACAACTGCGCGGTCCGGCCGCACTGGGCACCCGTCAACCGCGCGGTAAAGGCGGCCCTTTCCGATGTCACGCTGGCCGAACTGGCGCCGGCACCGCAGTCCCTCCAGAAGCAGCTCGCATGACCGACAGCACCGCCACCGCATCCGAACCGAGCCAACTTTCTGGCGCGCCTTCGCGCAACGCGGAAGCCTCGGCCGCTGTCGAGGAGCTGTCCACCTACAAATGGGGGTTTGCGACCGAAATCGAGCAGGACTTTGCGCCAAAGGGCCTGAACGAGGACACGGTGCGCTTCATTTCGGCCAAGAAGAACGAGCCGGAGTGGATGCTGGAGTGGCGGCTGAAAGCCTTCCGGCTGTGGCTGACGATGGAGACGCCGGACTGGGCCAAGCTGAAGATTCCGCCCATCGATTACCAGGATGCCTATTACTATGCGGCGCCGCGCAAGAAGCCGACGCTTGCCAGCCTGGACGAGCTGGATCCGGAAATCCGCCGCACCTATGAAAAGCTGGGCATTCCGATCGAGGAGCAGAAGGTGCTCGCCGGTGTGGAGGGCGCGCGCAAGGTGGCGGTGGACGCCGTGTTCGAC
>JBKDAC010000364.1:0-273 GCA_046316515.1 Sandaracinobacter sp.
CCCCGAACCAGCGACATGGGCGATGATGATCGTTGGTTTCGGGCTGGTCGGCTTCGCGACGCGTCGCCGCGAGAGGCTGGCGCGCGTCAGCGCCTGAGCCTGATACGGGCAACAGGGGAGGGGCGTGGCAGGCGACTGCCGGGCCCTTTTTCGTTGAAGCACTGGCCCGTGTGCCGGTCAGACTTTGGTGACTGATGGAAGCCCAGGCGAGGCCGAAGCCCGCAATCCGCGTTCAGCTGACAGGTTCGGCGAGGAGCCGGAAGCGGGTGCGCC
>JBKDAC010000365.1:0-3615 GCA_046316515.1 Sandaracinobacter sp.
GCGGTGAACGGCCGCACGGGCAGCCCGTTGGCGCCGGCACTGGCCTCGGCGAAGGCCTCGGCAAGGGCGGGAATGTCGGCGAGGCGCTGGCGCAGCGGAGGCATCTCCAGACGGATGCGCCCCAGCGCGGTGGCGAGATCGGCACGGAACCGCCCTTCGGCAACGGCCCGGCCCAGATCCTCGCTGCTGCTGGCAACAATCCTGGTTCCGGGCGTGCTGGCAGCGGTTGCGCCCAGGCGCACGATCCGGCCCGAGCGCAGATAGGCGGCGAGCCGTGCCTGCTCGGCCTGCGGCAGCGCCGTGATCTCGCGCAGCAGCAGGGTGCCGCCGGCGCCTTCCTCAAGCCGGCCGATGCGGGCCTGCTGATCGGGTGCCGACCCCTGCGCATGGCCGAACAGGTCGGACGCCAGCACTTCGGGTGCCACGCCGCGGCACTCGACGGTGACAAGGCGCCCGCGCCTGCCGGATGCGGCGTGGATGGCGCGGCCCATCAGTTCGCGGCCGCTCCCCGGCTCTCCGGTGATCAGAACGGGTGCGGCGCCCCGGGCCATGGCAAGGCCGAAGTCCAGCGCGCGCAGCAGGGCGGGGTCCTTCCCGACAAGTTGGGTGGGCCCTTCGGCGACCGACAGGATCGCGGCGGCGATCAGTTCGCGATCGGGCGGCAGCGGAAGATAATCCCGTGCGCCGGCGCGGATGGCCGAAACGGCGCGGTCGGCCGAGGCATCGACGCCACAGGCGATCACCGGCAGGGTGAATCTTTCGCGGCGGAGTGTCTCGATCAGGGGCGGGACATCGAACTCCACGCTGAGGAGCAGCAGGTCGGCACCGGACTCGCGGAGCCGGGCGAGAGCTGCCTGCGGGGTGGGCGCGGTTTCGACATCTGCGCCCCAGTCGCGCGCAAGGGCGGCGGCACGCATGATGGCCGGATGTTCCGGGCTCGCCAGGAGAATGCGCGTTCCGGGTGCTGGCAGGTCGAGGTTCATTGGTCGGACCGGACGATCTCTGTGAGGGTGACGCCGAGCGCTTGGTCGATCAGCACGATCTCGCCGCGGGCAACGAGGCGGTCGTTGATGAGGATGTCGACAGGCTCGCCGACCCTTCGGTCCAGCTCCATGATGCTGCCGGGCCTGAGGCGGACGAGCTCTCCGATCGGCATGCGGGCTCGCCCGATGACGGCGCGCACCTTTACCGGCACATCCTGCACGGCATCCAGGCTGTCGGCATCCAGCGGCGCCGGGTCGGCAGGGAGATCCTCGAACACCGGGTGCGTGGACAAGGGCGTCAGTTCAACTTCGGACGTCATGGTCGGTCCTTCACGAGGTTATCCATTGGCGGATCACGGACGCGGATTCCGCCGGGCTCTGGGCGACCGTGTCGCCGATGCGTTTCAGGGCGGAGAGCTTCACGCGGCCATCCACCTGCGCCAGCGCGATTTCCTGATCGAGCATCGGGATCGCGCCGCCGGCGCCCATAGCCTCCAGCCTTTGAAGGGCTTCGGGGTCTCCGTCGGCGGCGCGTGTTGCGAGCGCCATCACATCGGGCGACTGGGCGAGCTGGGCCGGATCATCGGTCGCAAATGCGCCTTCGGCTATCCCTTCGCGCGGGCGCAGCATGCGGATCGCCATCAGGCCCACGCCGCTGATGATGAGCAGCTTCAGGATGGTGAGCAGATGATCCGGCGTGACAAGGCCCAACAGGCCGCTTTCAGCATCGGCCATCGCCTCGTCGCCGGCAAAGGCGATCGCCTCCACCGCGACGCTGTCGCCGCGCTCGGCATCGAACCCGACCGCATTCTCGACCAGCCGCGCCAGGCGCTGCAGTTCGGCCTTGCTGGGTGCCTTGGGCTTGGCATCGATGGTCACGGCAACCGTCACCCGGCTGATCGCACCGGGACCGCGCTGGACGGTGCGCTCGGTTGCACTGTTCTCGTAGGTGATCTCCTCGGAGCTTTCGTTGCTGGCGGTTCGGCGGCTGGGGCCATTGGCGGCGGCGGCGGCCTGTGCCTCGGGCAACTGGGCACCGACGGTTGCGCCACGCGGGGCGGCGCTGTTCTCGTCGGCATTGTCGCCGGATTCGACCGTGATCTGCCGGGCAATGACCTGGTTGTCGGGGTCGAAGGTCCGGCTCTGTTCGTTGGTTTGGCTGCGGTCCATCGTGACGGCGACCTGGGCCCGCACCTTTCCCTGGCCGACGATCGGCTGCAGCAGGGCCTCGACCTGGTCGCGCAGGCGCGCTTCGATGGCGGCCTGCCGCTCGTCGAGGGAGCCTGCCGCGCCCTCGCTGTCGCCGGCGCGGGCGAGCAGGCGACCCGACTGGTCGACGACCGAGACGGCCTCCGGGGTCAGATCGGGCACGGAGGAGGCGACCAGATAGCGCACAGCCTGCACGGTTTCGGACGACAGCTTGCCCCGCGTCTTCAGCGTCACGGCTGCGCTCGCCTTGCGGCTGTCGGTGCCGAATACGGTGCGTTCGGGGATCACCAGGTGCACGCGGGCGGCGCCGACAGACGACAGCGTCTGGATGGAGCGCGCGATCTCGCCCTCTATGGCGCGGGTCTGGTTGAGATGGGCGCGTTCGGAAGAAAGCCCGAAGGGCTGCTCGCTGTCGAGCACCTCATAGCCGATGGGCCCGCCAAGACCCTGCGTGGCGAGCGACATGCGCGCCTCGGCCAGCCTGTCCTGCGGGGCAAGGATCGAGGTGCCGTCAGCCGACAGGCGGAAGGGGATGTTCTGCGCCTGCAGCTGCTGGCTGATGGCCTGCGCGGCTGACGGATCGAGATCGGTATAGAGGAAGCCCATGTCGCCATCGCGGTTGCCCATCGAGACCACGGCAAGGACGGCAAGCAGGGCGACGGCGACCCCGCCCATCAGAGCCAGGCGGCGGGCACCCAGCTGGCCTGCGAATGTCTTCAGCTGTTCGAACATGGATCCCCGGACATTTGGGCCGGGGCAGTCCCGACCTGTCCACTATAGGATGGGACCGATGGGGCAGGTTCTGCCGGTAGGAAAATCCTGCCGGGTGTCGGTGCTGTGGATCAGAGCCCCGTGCCCGCGGCCGCGATGGCCTCGGCGATCGCCGCCTCTACCCGGCTTTTCCGGTCTGCCCTGTCGAGCGCCATGGTCGACGTACCCCAGCTTATGCGTGCGTCACCTGTCGCGATCCTGCTGTCCGGCACGATCTCGATGGCGACGGTGCGCAAGCTCCAGTGGCTTGCCGATGTTTCCACCACGGTTGCGTCGGCCGGGTTCAGCTGGACCCGCAGGCGGGCGTCCAGGCCTGCCTCGTCGGCCGCCTTCTCGACTGCCGCCTGGATGGCAGCCGACGGCTCGACCGCGAGCGCGATAGCCGCCAGCTGTTCGGCTGCCGCGACTGCCAGACCGGCTGCACCCTCGAGCATCTGGCCGCGCAGGTCGGACAGTTCGGCATCGGCACCCTCGACGGCCGCCTGGAGTGAGTCGAGGGCTGCCAGGAGCGCCATCTGCTGGTCGGCCCGCGCGTGGGCCAGGCCTGCTGCAAAGCCGTCTTCCCGGGCGGCGGCAAGGCGCCCGTCCCTGGCGGCCTCGCTGGTGGCGAGCCGCTGCTTCAGCTGTTCGAGGTCGTTCTGCAGCTCTGCCG
>JBKDAC010000366.1:0-9302 GCA_046316515.1 Sandaracinobacter sp.
GATCTGCCCGGCACGACGACCGGATGGCACCGCGTTCAGCCGGGAATTGGCGATGGCCACCTTCACTGCAACGGGGTCCAGGTCTGCCGCCGTCAGCCGGGCCCGCGGGTTCAGCTTTCGCGCCGCAAAGGCCAGCAGCCCCGAGCCAGTGCCCACATCCAGCACATTCCGCGCCCGGCCCCCTGAAGCCCCGCCCCGCTTCGCCAGCCGTGCCGCAACCGAAATGCAGCCCGCGGTCGTCGCATGCTGGCCGGTCCCGAAGGCGAGCCCGGCATCGATCCGAATCGGCCATTGCCCAGGGTTCGCGCCGCCCACATGCTCGCCCGTGTGGACATGGAAGCGCCCGATATCGACAGGCTCGAGGCCCGCCTGCGACAGGGTCACCCAATCCGCATCGGGCAGCGCCTCCACGAAAGGCGCCCCTCCTGAAGGCGCCAGCGCCGCAAAGGCCGCCAGAAGCGCCGCGTCCGGCGCCGCCTCGGTGTACAGCTTCAGTTCCCACCCACGGTCCGATTCCGCGGCCACCAGGCTCGGCGGCGGATCGAACCCGCCAAGCGGCTCGTCGGCCAGCGCAACCGCGTCGGCCTCCGCGCGGCTGCAGGCGATCCGCGCAACAAAGCCGCTCATTGCCGCCCGCTCACCGCATTGCCCCGATTGCGGCAATCGCTGTCGCCCTCCGCCCGGCCCAGCTGCCGCTGATGCGAACCGGCACGATCCCGCGTGCCTTGAACTCGGCCACGACGATCGCGTGGAACCGCAGCCGTTCGCCCGGCTCGACGAACATCCGCACGGGGTCCGCCACGAACGGCACGTCCGGCTCCAGCAGCAGGTGGATGTCCCCCCGGCTCAGCCGGGCGGCCAGGATCGGATCCCGCCCGCCGCCGGCGGCTGCAACGACCGGGTCACCGAACAGCATCGTCGCCCAGGCGCTGGTCATCACGATATCCGTATCCTCGATCAGCACGGGCGGGCGCGCCGCAGCAGCCTGGTCGGCCGAGATCTCGTGCCCCTCTGCGATCGCATAATGGTCCTCGATCGTCAGGTCGCGGCGCAACCGCTCGGTGTAGGTGCGCCCGAATTCCGGCACCAGCAGCCCGCCGAAATGGCCCGCAACCTCCTTCGCCAGCGTCGACTTGCCCACCGATTCCACACCCGAAAGCACGACCCGCAACATCAGACCCCCCGTTCGTCACGCAGGGCAGCAAGCAGCTGCCATTCCCGCCAGCCATACAGCGCGACCAGCAGCAGCACGGCATAGACCGCCGCCGTGAACCACAGCGCCTGGGTCGCGTACAACCCGACCGAGCCGATGTTGACAAGGCACCACAGCGGCCAGGTCTCCACCCGCCGCCGCGCCTGCCAATATTGCGCAGCGAGCGCCACAGCCGTGTTGCCGGCATCCCAGAAGGGAAGCGCCGCGTCCGTCGTCAGCCACAGCAGCAGCCCGACAAGCATGCCCAGCTTCAGGGTAGCCATCACCGTTCCGATCCGCTCTGCACCCGTCAGCCGCCCGATGGTCACCTCACCATCGTCGGCCTGCGCCTGCCGCCAGTTGGCAAGGCCATAGAGGTTGAGCGCCAGAAACAGGAACTGCAGCCCGAACGCGGCATAGAGCCGGGCCTCCAGGAAGACGGCGGCATAGAGGCTGACAGCCGCAATCCCGAAGGCATAGTTCCACAGCGACCGCCGCGCGACGAGCCACACATTGGCCAGCAGAAGGGCCGCTGCCAGCGCCTCCACCTGCCAGCTCAAGACCCTTTGCTCCCGCCAATGGCAGGTTGCAGCGCGCCCGCCTGCTCGCCAAACCGGCATGCGGGAGAAAGGCGGGGACTGGTGCGCATGGTTGTCAAGGCGTGGGCGAAAAGGGACGGGCCTGTCAAATGGCCCGAACTGGCGGACGGCGACCTTACCATATGCCCGGCCAGGCCCGACGATGCTGCCAGCTGGTACGCGATCCGCGCCCAGGCCGGGCCCTGGCAATCCCCCATCCAGTCCGTTGCGGCCGCTCGCGAGCTGCTGGTGGCGATGGCCGCCGAGCCGCCCTTCACGCCGGGCTGGCGCCAGTTCCTGCTGCTGGAGGGCAGGGCGGTCGTCGGAGACATCGGACTGAACTGGCCCGAACATGGCGACTATGCCGAAATCGGCTTCGAACTCGCTGAGGACGCGCGGGGGCGGGGACTCGCGCAAAGGGCCGTTCGCTCGTTCGGGCACTGGCTGATCGACAGCGCCGGTTTGCTGGGCGTTGTCGCAATCACCCACACAGACAACATGCCCGCCCGCGCCGTGCTGCACGAAGCGGGGCTTCTGCCCTGTTCCAACGCAGGGCTCGCGGCCCGCTTCGATCTCCAGCCGCACGAACGCCTGCACCTGATGGCAAGGGCTGCCGATGCGTGATCCCGCAACCGATGGCCGCCCGGCGCTTGAGGCGCTGCTCGAACGGGCGCTCGGGCATTCCGCCCCGATCAGCGCAGTGCAGCAGCTCTCCGGCGGGGCCTCCAGCGCCACCTACCTTGTCGAAAGCGCGGCCGGCCGATTCATCTTCCAGCGCGATGCCGCCGCCCCGGAATCGGACCGCGGCGCCACCCGCGCAACCCAGGCCCAGGTGCAGATGCGCGCGGCAGCGCTCGGCGTGCCGGTCGCGCCCGTGCTCGGCACGACCCGCCCGGAAGACGGGCTCGGCGACGGCGTGCTCACCGCCTTCGTCCCCGGCGAGGCACTCGCCCCGCGCTGGCTGCGCCTGCCCGAGTACGCAACGGCGCGCGAACGGCTTACCGCGCAATGCGCCCAGGCGCTCGCCCGCCTGCACAGCGCGCCGGCCAGTCACTGGGCCGACCTGCCGCTGAAGGGCGGCTCCGGCGCCGAACTGCTCGACGACATGTTCCGCTGGTACCGCCGGATCGGCGTCGATGTGCCCGCCTTCGATCTCGCCTTTGCATGGGCGAAACCCCGCATGCCCACCGGCCCGGCAACCTGCCTGTCGCACGGCGATTTTCGCGCCGGCAACCTGCTGGTCGACACCAACGGCCTCGCCGCCGCGATCGACTGGGAGCTCACCCACCTGTCGGTCCCGGCCGAGGATCTGGGCTGGCTCTGCGTCCAGGCCTGGCGCTTTGGCCAGTGGCAGCGCCCCGTCGGCGGGTTCGGCACCCGCGAGGCGCTGCTTGCCGCCTACACCGCAGCCGGCGACCGGGTGGAGCCGCAGGAGCTCCACGTCTGGGAGGTCTATGGCAACCTCAAATGGGGGATGAGCTGCCTGCAGCTCGCCGACGACCATGTGTCGGGCCGCGTGCCCAGCGTCGAACGCGCCGCCATCGGCCGTCGCGTCACCGAAGTGGCGGCAGACCTCACCTACCTGCTTGCCTTCGGAGAGCTCTGAGGATGGACCATCCGATCAAGGAAAACCCATGAGCCACCCAAGTGCCGAAGATCTGCTCGCCGCCGTCCGCCTGTTCCTGAAGGAAGCGGAAGGCCAGCTCTCGGGTCGGCTCGCCTTCCACGCCAAGGTTGCCGCCAACAGCCTCGCCATCGTCGAGCGCGAACTGGAACAGGATCCGGATGCAGCCGAAGCCACCGCCCTCGCGGCCTTCGGCGGAGTGTCCGCGCTCTGCGAAGCCCTTCGCGACGGCCGCCTCGATCCCGCTGATCCGGCGGTTCTCAAGGCCATCCGCCGCAGCGTGCTCGCCCGCCTCGCCGTCGACAACCCCCGCTACGCCACCTTTGCCCGCCTCCAGGAAAGGGACATCGCATGAGCTTCCCGCCCGCCAACTATCACGCCGACATTGATCCCACCGGTGCCCGCATCAAGGACCTGCGTGACAACGGCCCCGACGGCACGGTGGTGATGCTCAACCTGCTGAAGTTCAAGCAGGTCGCTGCCTACCCGGAAGGCCACCCCAACGCCGGCATCAGCGGCGAGGCCGCCTACGACCTCTACGAAGCGCTGTTCACGAAAACCGTCGGCGCCGTCAGCCAGGCAAAGCCCCTCTACAACGGCCCGGCCATGCGCATCCTTGCCGGCACAGAGGCCGACGGAGACTGGGATCGCATGCTCATCGTCCGCTATCCCAGCCGGCAGCATTTCCTCGCCATGATGGCCGACGAGACCTACCGCGACGGCCTCGTCCACCGCTACGCCGCGCTCGACCGCACGATCCTGCTGCAATGCGGGGCGAACGAGGCGGAAAAGGGCTGACACCCCGCCTATGCACATGCGGCATGGCAGCCACAGTGGGCGGCTGCCCCGTGCTGCGACAGCCTCACCTGTTGCATGAGGCATCAAATCATACCAATGCAGTGCCGTTCAGAAGGGATAGAAGGGACACGCCACACAGATGGCCAGCAGACCACTCTCGCCGCACCTGTCCATCTGGAAATGGAGGGTGCACATGGCGACCTCCATCTTCCACCGCGTCACGGGCAATGCGCTCGCGTTTGGCGGCCTGGTGCTGTTCACCTGGTGGCTGGCGGCTGCCGCCACCTCGCTGGAGGCCTACAAGACCTTTCTCGCCGCCGCCACCAGCCCGCTCGGCTGGGTGGTCTGGATCGGCCTCAGCTGGGTCTTCTTCCAGCACCTGATGTCGGGTCTTCGCCACCTGTTGATGGACACCGGCTGGGGGTATGGGCTCGGCCTCTCCCGCGTAACGGCCGGCTGGACCTTCGCGGCCAGCACGCTCGCCACACTCGCCTTCTGGGCGATCATCTTGTTCGGGCCGGGGGCCAACTGATGGCGACGAAATTCGAAAGTGCCTCCGGGCTGAAGCGCGTCCGCGGGCTCGGCTCCGCCAAGTCGGGCGTGCACCACTGGTGGCTCCAGCGCGTCACCGCCGTCGGCAACTTCGCGCTGATGGCCTGGTTCGTCGTCTCGCTTCTGCTGCTGCCGAACCTCGATCATTCCAGCGTCCTCGCCTGGATCGGCCAGCCGCTCGTCGCCGTTCCGCTGCTTCTGCTCATCCTCTCCACCTTCTGGCATGCCCGCCTGGGCGTGCAGGTGATGATCGAGGATTATGTTCACGCCGAAGGCCTGAAGCTGCTGTCGGTGCTGGCGCTCAACTTCTTCATTCTGGGCCTTGGCGCACTCGCGCTTTTCTCCATCGCCCGCATCGCATTCGGAGCCTGACCTGATGGCAGACGCCTACAAGATCATCGACCATAGCTACGACGCGATTGTCGTCGGTGCCGGCGGCTCGGGCCTGCGCGCCACCATGGGCATCGCCGAAACCGGCCTGAAAACGGCCTGCATCACCAAGGTCTTCCCCACCCGCAGCCACACCGTCGCAGCGCAAGGCGGGATCGCCGCCGCCCTCGGCAACATGGGCCCCGACCACTGGACCTGGCACATGTACGACACCGTCAAGGGGTCGGACTGGCTGGGCGACCAGGACGCCATCGAATATCTCTGCCGCGAGGCGCCGGCGGCCGTCTACGAGCTCGAGCATTTCGGCGTGCCCTTCAGCCGCACGAACGAGGGCAAGATCTACCAGCGCGCCTTCGGCGGCATGACGCAGAATATGGGCGAGGGCCCCGCCGCCCAGCGCACCTGCGCCGCGGCAGACCGCACCGGCCACGCCATGCTCCACGCCCTCTACCAGCAGAGCCTGAAGCACGACGCGGACTTCTATATCGAATATTTCGCGATCGACCTCATCATGGTCGACGGCGAATGCCGGGGCGTGATCGCCATCAATATGGAGGATGGCTCCATCCACCGCTTCCGCGCCCATGCGGTCGTGCTGGCAACCGGCGGCTACGGCCGGGCCTATTTCTCGGCGACCAGCGCCCACACCTCCACCGGCGACGGCGGCGGCATGGTGCTGCGCGCCGGCTTGCCCATGCAGGACATGGAATTCGTCCAGTTCCACCCGACCGGCATCTACGGCGCCGGCGTCCTCATCACCGAAGGCGCCCGGGGGGAGGGCGGCTACCTCACCAACAGCCAGGGCGAGCGCTTCATGGAGCGCTATGCCCCAAGCGCCAAGGACCTCGCCAGCCGCGACGTCGTCTCGCGCTCCATGGCCATGGAAATCCGCGAAGGCCGCGGCGTCGGCAAGGAAGGTGATCACATCTTCCTCCACCTCGACCATATCGACCCGAAGATCCTGCACGAACGGCTGCCGGGCATTTCGGAAACCGCCAAGATCTTCGCCGGCGTCGACGTCACCCGCGCGCCCATCCCGGTCACGCCCACCGTCCACTACAACATGGGCGGCATCCCCACCAACTATTGGGGCGAGGTCGTGACCCTGAAGGACGGCAACCCACACCAGGTCGTCCCCGGCCTGTTCGCAGTCGGCGAAGCCGCCTGCGTCAGCGTCCACGGCGCCAACCGCCTCGGCTCCAACAGCCTGATCGATCTCGTGGTCTTCGGCCGCGCGACCGGCCAGCGCATCGGCCAGACGGTGAAGCCGATGACCGCACTTCCGCCGCTCCCCAAGGACAGCGCCGATTTCGCGCTCACCCGGCTCGACAATCTGCGCCACTCCAAGGGCGGCAGCCCCACGGCCAACATCCGCCTTGCCATGCAAAAGACGATGCAATCCAATTGCGCCGTCTTCCGCACGACGGAAATCCTGGAGGAAGGCATCCGCAAGATCGACGCCGTCTACCAGCAGATGGCCGACATCGGCATCTCCGACCGCAGCCTCGTCTTCAACACCGACCTCATCGAGGCGCTCGAGCTCGACAACATGATCGGCCAGGCCGTCGTCACCATGCACTCGGCCGCCAACCGCAAGGAAAGCCGCGGCGCCCACATGCACGAGGATTTCCCCAACCGGAACGACGAGGAGTGGATGAAGCACTCCATCGGCTGGTTCCGCGACGGCAAGGTGAGCCTGGATGCCCGCCCCGTGCACCAGTACACGCTCACCGAGGAAGTCAGCTACATCAAGCCCAAAGCGCGGGTTTACTGAGGGATATATGGCCGAATTCTCACTTCCTGCGAACAGCAAGATCAGCGCGAAGGGCCGCAGCTTCCCCGCGCCCGCCGGTGCCAAGCGCACCAAGACGTTCAAAATCTACCGCTGGTCGCCGGACGACGGCGCCAACCCGCGGTACGACAGCTACACGCTCGATCTCGACGACACCGGCCCGATGGTCCTCGACGCCCTCATCAAGATCAAGGGCGAGGTGGACCCCACGCTCACCTTCCGCCGCTCCTGCCGCGAAGGCATCTGCGGCAGCTGCGCGATGAACATCGACGGCTCCAACACGCTCGCATGCACCATGGCGATCGAGGATGTGAAGGGCGATGTCACCATCACCCCGCTGCCGCACATGCACGTGGTGAAAGACCTCGTGCCCGACATGACGCATTTCTATGCGCAATATGCCAGCATCAAGCCCTGGCTGCAGACGGTGACGCCCGCCCCGGCCATGGCCGAGCGCACCCAGAGCCCCGACGACCGCGCCAAGCTCGACGGCCTCTACGAGTGCATCCTCTGCGCCTGCTGCAGCACGTCGTGCCCCAGCGACTGGTGGAACTCCGACCGCTTCTTGGGGCCAGCGATCCTCCTCCAGGCCTATCGCTGGCTCGCCGACAGCCGCGACGAGATGACGGGCGAGCGCCTCGACCAGCTCGAAGACCCCTTCCGCCTCTATCGCTGCCACACGAGCATGAACTGCGCGAACGTGTGCCCGAAGGGGTTGAATCCCGCGAAGGCCATCGCAGAGATCAAGAAGATGATGGTCACGCGCGCGGTATAGCGGCCGAAGCCAGTGCGCAGCACTGGCCTTCGGACTCGCTATCGCGCGGCGGCCGGCGGAGTCGGCGATCTCTATCGCCGACCCGTCCGACGAATCGCGGCTCCGTCGCGAAACCTTCCTCCCCCCCCTTCCCCCCGCCCATCGGACTCGCGGGCTTTGCCCGCGGCCGCCGCCGCGCTAGCGTCCCCCGCATGCGCCCTCTGATCCCAGCCCTCGCCGCAACCCTCACCCTCGCAGCCTGCACCAGCACCCCCCCCCCCCCCCCCCCCCCCCCCCCTCCCCCAGCCCGCCCGGCCCCGCCGCAGGCGCTCAGCCCCATCCACCAGAATCTCGCCCCCCACAAACAGCTCTGGCACGTCCGCGCGGGCCTCAACGTTGCGGCCCTCAGCTGTGCGCAGAAGGTCGGCCCGGCCATCGTCACCGACTACAACGCCTTCCTGAAGGCCAAGCAGGCGCTGCTGGCAGAGGCCTATGCGCAACTCTCGGCCGACTATCGCGCCAGGGGCGGCAACTGGCAGCGCATGCTCGATGCCGACATGACGAAGCTCTACAACCATTTCGCCTCGCCCACCGCGCAAGGCCCCTTCTGCGAGGCCGCCGCCGCCGAGGTGAAACGCGCCATTGCCGCCGCGCCCGACGGCGATTGGGCGGATGCGCTCAGGCGCCTCGACTCGCCCTTCACCAACCCGCCCCAATATGCCGCCCGCAGCGCCCCGCCGGCCGCGCCGATCGGAGCACGGGGCCTTCTTGCCATGCCCGTGTCCGAACCCCGGCCCGTCCCGGCCGGCTGGCGAATCCAGCTCGGCGCCTTCAACGGCAAGCCGGCAGCCCAGACCGTCTGGAGCGAGGTAAAGGGCCGAAGCCCCGAACTCGGTCAGCTCACCCCCCATTTCGAGCCTGTTCCCGGCAAATCCCTGGTGCGCCTGCAGGTAAAGGGCGTGCAATCCCGTGAAGATGCGATCCGCCTCTGCGCGCACGCGGCAGCGGCCGGCTTCGACTGCATCCCCGTCCGGGAAACCTGAGAGCGCTCACGGGCGAAGCCCTCCGCGGGGGCGGCCTGACGGCCGGCGTGCGGTCGCACTTGCGAACCCTGCCGGGTTCGAGCCCCATAAAGCACCAGCCTTGCAGGCCGCAGACGGCCCCGCTAGGCCCAGCCGATGGCAGCGTTACTTGTGGAAGAGGGCCCCTGGAAGGGCTGGAAAGCCTGGCACGCCCGCCCCGAGGGTCGTTTCGTCGATGGCCTGGGCGACGTCTATTATCGGGACGAACCCGTCAACGGCGGCCCCGGGATCCTCTGCTGCATCGAAACCGCCCGCAAGCATGCCAACGGCCTCGGCTTCCTCCACGGCGGCTTCCTGATGGCCTTCGTCGACGTGACGATGTTCGCAACCATCCGCCACATGCTCGACCAGTCTGCCGGCGTCACGCTGCAATGCTCCACCGATTTCATCGGTGCCGGCGCCATCGGCAAGGTGCTGGAGGGCCGGGGCCACATCGTCAAGGAAACCGGCAAGATGGTCTGGGTCGCCGGCACCCTCACCCAGGACGAGGGCCAACACCTCGTCTGCCAGTGGCACGGCATCCTCCGCAAGGTGCCCCGC
>JBKDAC010000367.1:0-4078 GCA_046316515.1 Sandaracinobacter sp.
AGCGGACACTACATAAGGAGATGCGGGCGATGGAAGGACGGCTGGGGCTGACAGGTGGGCAGATGGTTTCGTGCCTGGTGCAGGGGGCTGTGCTGTGGCTGGTGTTTGCGCTGCTGCTGCGCTGGCTGGGGCCCATGGGCATCTATGTGGGGGGTCTGAAGGTGGGCATCTATCTGCTGGCGATTCCGCTGACGGTGCCAGTGGTGTTCCAACTGGAGAAACTGGCGAAGCTGCGGCGGGATCAGGTGTTCACCGGGATGGCCGTGGGCACGATGGCGGCCATATTGCTGGACGGACTGGCGCTGGGCTTTTTCCCGCAGCTCTATGGCGAGACGGTGGAGATGTGGGCCGGGGCCGGCGCGCTGATCCTGTGGGGTGGGGGCGTGGGCCTGGCGCTGGGCTGCTGGCGGACGCGCGCGGCGCGAGACGGTGAAGATGTGGGCCGGGGCCGGCGCGCTGATCCTGTGGAATGGGGGCGTGGGCCTGGCGCTGGGCTGGTGGGGGACGCACGGGGCGTGATCCGCGGCCTGCAGTGGCTTGCCGTAGGGCTGACGGGGGCGTTCGGGCTGTTCCTGGTGCTGGCGCCGGACGCAGGGCTGGTGCTGTTCGGCTGGATCGCCTTCGGGCGGCTGCCGCCATTGGCGGAGCTGCCGTCGGTCGCGCACCCGTATGTGATGTTCATGCACGGGGTGCTGGGGGCCGTGATGTTCGGCTGGGCGGTGCTGATGGGATTGGCGCTCGGCCGGCATCCCGGTGGCGGGGCGCGGTTGATCCTGCTGTCGATCGGGGCCTGGTTTCTGGTCGACACCGCCTGGTCACTTGCCCGCGGCTTCCCGGGCAATGCGCTGTTGAACCTGGGTTTCCTGCTGATTTTTCTGGTGGCCTTTGCGCCGGCGGCATTGCGCGCGGGTGACAAGCGGAGCTAGCCTTTCCGTCGAGGGGGGACTGCCATGCGCCTTATAGCTGCCGCGCTGTATCTTGGGCTTTCCGTTGCCGCACACGCCGAGACGCCGGAGGCACGGCTGGCGGCTGCGACCCCTGAAAAGCGGCTTGCAGCCGCGGGCCATGTGCTTCCCGAGCCGGTGAAGCCGGTTGCGACCTATGTGACGTCGGCTCAGGCGGGCAATCTGCTATTCCTTTCGGGGCATGGGCAGTGCGGAAGCCAAGCCAAGGGGCAGTTGGGGACGGACATGGATGTCGCGGCGGGCCGCGCCTCTGCCGAGAAGGTGGGGCTTTGTATGCTGGCGACCATCAAGGCCCATGTGGGCGAGCTTGCCCGCGTGAAGCGGTTCGTGCGGATCCTGGGGTTCGTCAATTCCACGCCCGACTTTACCCAGCATCCGCAGGTGATGAACGGCTTTTCCGACCTGATGGTGGTGGCCTTCGGCGAGGGCGGGAAGGCGCCGCGCAGCGCGGTCGGGGCGCCGAGCCTGCCGATGGGGATCCCGGTGGAGGTGGAAGCGGTGGTGGAGCTGAACTGAGCCGCTAGCCGGAGACGCCAAGGCTTTCGAGCACCATGCGCCCCTCGATCCGGGTGAGGATGTCGAACGCCTGGGCGCGCCGCTGATCTGCCGGGGTGATGAGCTGTCCCTCGATCCAGAGCAGGAATCCCTCGGCCACCTCGCCGCCGATGGTGCGGCAGAGCGTGTCGCCGCGGGCAGCGCGGCTTGCGACCTCGAGAAAGAGGCCGAGATAGGGGCGGAAGCGCGGGGCGAGCGTGAGGTCTGCGAGGAGCGGCAGCAGGCTGTCCGGCGGGAGGCGGACGTCGCCGACACTGGCTGCGAGCATCCCAGCCAAGCGCCGGGCGATGTGGGCGAGTGTCGCCGCGATGAGGGCATCCTTGGTGGGGAAATAGTAGAGCAACATCCTGTCGGACGTGCCGGCCGCGCGGGCAAGCGGGCGGAGGCTGGAGCCGGCGAGGCCGGCGGAGAGCACATGGTCGGCCATGGCGTCGAGGAGTTCCGTTCGGCGATCGTCGGCAGGGGCCATGGCTGCCTTCTGGCATGGATGGGGGGCTTGCGCAAAATCGGTGACCATGGGCGGCAGAGGCTCTGGCGCGTCTTGGGCGGCTGCGCTAGCGGCGCGGCATGGGATGGTTGCGCCATTCGCTGGTGGGCCTTGGCCTGGTGGGGGGCGGTTCGGCTCGCGCAGTTGGCGGTGGGGGTCTATGAGCCGCGCAGGGATCTTGCCGCGGCGCTGGCGAAGGCTGGCGTTGCGAGCGAGCGCTTCCCTGCCCTGCTGGCGGGCGAGACACTGCGGGTGCCGGCGCCGGCGGAACCGGTGCGGATGCACCTGCCGGAGGCGGTACGGATGGCAGCCGACTAGGCTTCGGGTTTCGCGAGATCCGGATCGAGGCTGAGGTCGTCGTCCAGCTGGACGCCCAGTGTGTTCAGCAGCATCGAGACCTGGGTGTATTGGCCGGTGGTATAGATGAGGTTGATGCGATGACTTTCGCTGAAATGGACGGCCAGCGCATTCCAAGTGGGCGTGGTGATAAACTGGTCCCGATGGAGTTCGTCGGTGGCTTGGAGAAGGGCCTTGTCGGCCGCTGACCAGCCGGCAGCGTCGGGGCCGGCCTTGATGCGGGCGATCTCAACTTCGGTGAGGCCGACCTGCAGACCGATGCACTCGTGCTGGGCCCATTCATAGCCCGAGCGGCAGAGGTAGCCGATGCGCAGGATGACGATCTCGCGCTCACGCGGGGGCAGATCGTTACGGCGGGAGAGGATGTAGCTGCCCCAGGCGAGGAAGGCGCGGGTGGCTTCGGGGAGGCGGATCTGTGTGCGGAAGATGTTGTAGACCTGCGCGCCGCCCATGGTGATGGCGGCGAGGATTTCGCGCTGCTCGGCTGTCCACCCCGCTTCGGGGAGCGGGGGGATGCGGGGGCTTTTCAGCCGCATGGCTCAGCGGCCTTTCGACAGGTGGGCGGCGAGGGCGTCGTAGGCCGGCAGCGTGGTGATGTTGATCACGCGGTTGGTGGCGACCGGGTGGCTGGCGAAGCGGGCGATCACCATTTCGGCCTTTGGGTCGATGTAGATGGCCTGGCCGTGGATGCCGACCGCGTAGGTCTGGCCGCCGGCGCGATGCCACCACTGGCTGCTGTAGCTGCCGCCTTCGAGGCCGGGGTATTTGGAGCCGGCAAAGGCTGCCGGGTCGCCTGCGGTGAGGATCTTCTTCACGACGGCGGGGGGCAGGATCTGCTTGCCGTTCCAGCGGCCGCCCTGGCGGATCATTTCACCGAAGCGGGCGTAATCGCGCAACGACGCGTTCATGCCGCCGCCGCCGAAGCCGGTGCCGACCCTGTCAACGATGAGCGTCGCCTCCTGTTCCATGCCCATCGGCTTCCAGATGCGGGTTGCGACCTGGACGTTGAAGGGGGCACCGCCGACGCGCTCGACGATCCACTGCAGCGCCGTGGTGTTGGGGGTGCGGTAGATGAAGGGGCCGCCGTGCGGGCCGTCGGCCTTGAGCGTGGCGGCGAAGGCGAAATTGCCGTCGGGGCCCTTGAAGCCGGCGGGGACCGGCGCCATGCCGCCGGCGATCGCCATGCGGGCGACATCGGACAGGCCGGTGGCGGCATAGTCCTCGGAGAAGGCGAGTGCCGTGCGCATGTCCATGATCTGGCGGACGGTCGCGTTGCCGAAGCCGGAGGTGGCGAGCTCGGGCACATAGCGGGACGCCGGCTGGTCCGGATCGAGCTTGCCCTCGTGGATCAGCAGTTCGGCGACTGTTCCGACGAAGCTCTTGGTGGCGGAAAAGGCGATGTGGCGGCCATCAGGGCCCAACGCGCCGGCGTAGCGTTCGTAGACGATGCGGCCCTTGTGAAGGACGATGATGCCGTCGGTGAAGTTGAGCTCGAAGGCTTCGCCCCAGCTGGTGGCCTTGCCGTCAAGGGTGGTGAGGGCGACGGCATCGAGATCGGTGCGCAGCGCCACGGGCAGGGTGCTGACGGGGCCGCTGCGGGGGATGATCTGGGTGGGGACGAGGGCCTGCAGGTTGGAGAAGGCCCAGCGGGTTTTTGGGAAGGTGGTGGAGGAGCCGTCGTCGGCGCGGACCTGCCGGTCGGCTGGAACGGGGC
>JBKDAC010000368.1:0-2373 GCA_046316515.1 Sandaracinobacter sp.
CCCCCCACCGCCCCGGGCCGCCATCCGCCCCACGACAACTCACTCCCGCCCGCCTGCCGGGCTGACCATTCGGAACAGCCGGGTCTCCGCAGGCCAGTCCAGTGCAGAGCGCCCGGCTGCAACCATCAGCGCGTCCCCCGCGCCCACCTTCTGGAACGACATGCGCTCCAGGCCCGCCGGGACCACTGCCAGGCCCCATCCCTTCTCGTCCTTCGTTGCCTCGATGCGGATCATGTAGCGCGGCACGGGATTGCCGGCCGAGTCCAGCTTGGGCGTGCCGTCCGGGTTCAACTCCGGAATGGCGGCAATCCCGGCATTGAACGCCTGCACCACCGACGAGATGGAGGGCGGCTGCTGACCCGCCGACAGGTCAATCCGGACCGTGTCCGTCACCCCCAGCTTGGCCAGCTTCAGTTCGAAGACTTCGCTTCCCGAAAGCCCCGGGATCGCGGCATCCTTGTTGGAAGCGATGCTGGTGCCGCGAAACCCGTCTGTCTGTGGCGCCCGGACGGTGATGCTGTCTCTGCGGGATTGCGCCTTGTCGAAGTGCAGCTTCAGCTTGTCGGACGGTGCCGATGCCATCCAGGCCTGCAGCTCGGACAGGCCGGTCTTGAATCGGGTCGACAGCTGACGCCGCTCCGCGCCCGATGTGGTGGGGTCGGCCGCCGCATCGG
Organism: Sandaracinobacter sp.; assembly: GCA_046316515.1. Classification (GTDB taxonomy): domain Bacteria; phylum Pseudomonadota; class Alphaproteobacteria; order Sphingomonadales; family Sphingomonadaceae; genus Sandaracinobacteroides. The sequence continues at coordinate 675 of JBKDAC010000368.1, forward strand.
CAAGGATGCGCAGCCGGTCCAGCGCCTTGAAGCTCTGGAAGGCGGTCTGCACATCGGCGTTCAGCGGCCGAGCCGGATCGGCCTTGTCGATCAGGCTCGCCATCCGGCGGATGGAGGCAACCAAGTTTGCCCTGGGGGTCGGTCGCACCTGTTCGCTCCACGGCGGGGTAGCAGGCGGCGTCGTGAACTGCGCCTTGGCCTTCAGCACCGCGCGCGAAGGCGCAGCCACCTGGGCACCCAGGCTGGCGAAGGCATTCGTGCCGGTCAGCAGGCTCAGGCCTGCCATCCCACTGGAGAAACTGCTGCTCACCTCTTTCACTCCGGGCACCGAAAAGGTGCTTGCGCTGAACGCACCCTACGGCGCTTCGCTTCTATAATAGAGGGCAACGGCCGATCGGGCGGTGCGCGCCCGCAAAGAACCAAGGTTAATGCCCCCACATGTCCATCCACGCGCAGATTGCCGAACCTCCCGAACTGAAGCGCTTCAGCGGGCCGCAGAGGGCGGCCGCCCTGATGCTTGCGCTCGGCCAGGAACATGGCGGGCCCATCTGGACGCATCTCAACTACGACGAGGTAAAGGAACTGTCGGCAGCGATCTCGCAGCTCGGTCGTGTTCCCGCCCCAGTGGTGGAGCATCTCCTGGTCCAGTTCTTGGGCGAGGTCACAAGCCGCGCCTCCCTCCATGGCAGCATGGAAGCGGCCGAACGGCTGCTCGACGGCGTTCTTCCCGAGGATCGCGTCAAGGAGATCATGGAAGACATCCGCGGCCCATCCGGCCGCACCATGTGGGACAAGCTGTCGAACGTGTCCGAGCAGGTGCTGGCCGGCTACCTGCGCAACGAGTATCCGCAGACGGTCGCCGTCATCCTCTCCAAGCTGCGCCCGGATCATGCCGCGCGGGTGATTTCCGCCCTTCCCAAGGAAATGGCGGTCGACGTGATCATCCGCATGCTGCGCATGGATACGGTCCAGAAGGAGGTGCTCGCCGAAGTCGAGCAGTCGCTGAAGACCGAGTTCATGACCAACCTGTCGCGCGCTACCAAGCGCGACCCGCACGAAGCCATGGCCGAAGTGTTCAACGCGCTGGACCGGCAGACAGAGGAAGCCATGCTCGCCGCGCTCGACAAGCGCGAGCCCGATTCTGCCGAACGTATCCGGTCGCTGATGTTCACCTTCGAGGATCTGCTGCACCTGATGCCGGCCGCCATCTCCACCGTGGTCCGCCACGCCGACAAGCGCGAGATGGCGCTTGCCCTGAAGGGCGCCGAAGAGGCGCTTCGCCAGCTCTTCTTCGGTGCGATGACCGATCGCGCCGCCAAGATGCTGCAGGACGACATCAAGGGCATGGGCCCCGTGCGCGCGCGCGAAGTGGAAGAAGCACAAAGCGCACTGGTGCGGCTCGCCAAGTCGCTGGCTGATCGCGGCGAGATCGTCATTGTGGATCCCAACAGCGACGAAGCGATGATCCTGTGAGCTTCGAAGGCCGCATCCGCCCGTTCCAGTTCGACCGCGATTTCGCCGGCGTTGTCTCTCCCCGCAGCATGGCTGCGGCAGAGCTGCAGAACGAACTCGAACAGCTGAAGCAGCGGCTCGCCACCAGCGAGGCCGACATGGCCGTGCGCCTTGCCGCCGCCCGGGAAGACGGCTGTGCAGCAGGCCTGGCCCACGCGCGGGCCGACCAGCAGATGGCGCTCCTGGC
>JBKDAC010000369.1:0-949 GCA_046316515.1 Sandaracinobacter sp.
GTTCAAGGGCCCGGCCTTCTCTGACGACAGCGACACCGGCTTCGCCTGGCAAGCTATTGCAGGCATTCGCTATGCGCTTTCTGAAAAGGTTGATCTGTCGCTCAAGTACCGCTTCTTCAACATGAGCGGTATCGGTCTGCAGACGACTAACGGCAACGATCTGTCGGGCAACTGGCGCAGCCACAGCATGCTGCTGGGTATCAGCTTCAACCTCTTCGAGGAAGAAGTTGCTCCGCCTCCGCCGCCACCGCCACCGCCGCCGCCGCCGCCGCCGCCGCCTCCGCCGCCGATAGTGGTGCCTGGTCCGTTCCTCGTCTTCTTCGACTGGGACAAGTATGACATCACGCCGGAAGCTGCTGCGATCCTTGATCGTGCTGCCGAAGCGTACATGCAGACTGGCCAATCCTCGGTGGTTATCGACGGTCACACCGACACCTCGGGTTCGGCGAGGCACAACCAGGGCCTGTCCGAGCGTCGTGCAAATGCCGTGAAGGTCTACATGGCCGGCAAGGGCATTGCGGAAAGCCAGATGACGACCCGCGGCTTCGGCTTCAATCGTCTGCTGGTCGACACGCCGCTGGGCGTGCGCGAGCCTCAGAACCGTCGCGCCGAAGTCATCTTCGGCCAACCGACCAACTGATACTGGTTCCGGGGGCTTCGGCCCCCGGAACAAGAGCAACGGGGCCCGCGCCATAATGCGCGGGCCTTTTGTTGTGCTGTCAACAAAGACACGCGCAAAACAGCTAGAGCATTTTCACGTTGAGCGTTGATACCCGCTGACGTGACCCCCTGGTTTCCACCAGCACGGATTAGAGCGTTTTCCGATCAGTTTGCATCATATCCGCAGGAGCTGAAGTAGTTGGCGCATTCGGTGGGCTGGAAGATGTCGACGAGCTTGCCGATGAGGTCCCAGAGGCCGCTGACGGTGCGCTCGCCTTCTTTTCGCAGC
>JBKDAC010000370.1:0-639 GCA_046316515.1 Sandaracinobacter sp.
CCTACAGGCCTACCTCAACGAGTTCACCTTCCGATTCAACCGGCGCTTCTACCCGATGAATGCCTTCCGCTCCCTGCTCGGCATCGCCAGCACAGTCCCGTCGCCCACATACAAAGAGCTCTACTCAGGCAATTGGCAGCACCCCTCATCTAGCGGGTGCATGCATTAACCGGATAGGCATGGATTCCGCTTAAGGCTGCAATCGACGCTGTTTGATGCGACTGCCCTGCCTGGCCGGATCAGCCTGGATCGCGTTCAGCGATGGCTGCGATCTCGGCGATGAAGTTGGGCTGGCCGCTGTGGGCCGAGGCGCCGCCGTCGGCGATGACGGCCGAACCGGTGATGTAGGAGGCGGCGTCGGAGGCGAGGAAGGCGATGACCTCGGCGATCTCCTCGGCACGGCCGGCGCGGCGGAGCGGGATGCCGGCCGTCCATTTGTCCATCAGGCCCGGGATTGCGGCGAGTGGAGCGGCGAGCGGGGTGTCGATGAGGCCGGGGCAGACGGCGTTCACGCGGATGCCGTCTTTGCCGTGATCGATCGCGAGTGCGCGGGTAAGGTTGATGACGCCGGCCTTGGCGGCGTTGTAGGGGGCAAAGCCGTAGTCGGCCGCCACGCCCGACAGCGACGCGGTGTTGACG
>JBKDAC010000371.1:0-584 GCA_046316515.1 Sandaracinobacter sp.
ACCCTGTCCAGCTCGAAGGCGATCGACATCCGCGCGGGCAGCCAGGGCTTTGCGGCGGCGTCCAACTTCACCAGCCTGGGCTTTGAGGAAAACCGCTACGGCGCAGACCTCGGCGGCCTGAAGATCAAGGACGTCGACATCAGCACCCAGGAAGGCGCCACCGAAGCCCTGAACGCGATCGACGAAGCGCTGCAGTCGATCTCGATCAACCGGGCCGAACTCGGCGCCGTGCAGAACCGCCTGGAAGCGACCATCAACAACCTAACCAGTGCGAACGCCAACACGGTTGCCGCCCGGTCGCGGATCCAGGACGCGGACTTCGCCGCCGAAACCACGGCACTGGCCCGCGGCCAGATCCTGACCCAGGCAGCCCAGGCCATGCTGGGGCAGGCGAACCAGAGCCAGCAGGGAGTGCTCCAGCTCCTCCGCTAGGCGACGGTTAGCGCGCAGCGCTAACCCGCGACTTTAGCGGGAGCGCGGCCGGCATGTGGAAGGGCGGGGGTCTCAACCCCCGCCCTTTCAGCATGTCCGACGGCGCGGCTTTGCCGCGCACGTCCTGCCTGCCTACCCCACCCCCCGTCACC
>JBKDAC010000372.1:0-4518 GCA_046316515.1 Sandaracinobacter sp.
GCAGCCGGGCCCAGGCAGGCCGTCGCCGTCAGGTCGCGACTGGCATCCGCCACCCCGCCCAGGTCCTCGGCCAGCACCGCCTCCACGAAAGCGGCAAGGTCCAACCCTTCAATCACTTCAGCTCGCGGTTCAGGTAGGCGAGCATCAGCGCCGCGCGATACGCATTTTCCTTCAGGTTCGCGACACCCGCATGCCCACCGTCGATGTTCTCGTAGTAATAGATGGGGTGCCCCTGCGCCTCCATCTCAGCCGCCATCTTGCGCGCATGGCCCGGATGCACCCTGTCATCCTTGGTCGAGGTGTAGAAGAACACCCGCGGATAGTCGGTCCCCTTCCGGATGTTCTGATAGGGGCTGTACTTGCGGATGAACTCCCAGTCGCTCGTGTCCGGATTGCCATATTCCGCCATCCAAGAAGCGCCGGCCAGCAGCAGGTGATAGCGCTTCATGTCGGCCAGCGGCACGCCCACCAGCGCGGCGTCATAAAGGTCCGGCCGCTGGGTATAAGCGACACTCGCCATCAGGCCGCCGTTCGAGCGCCCATGCACCGCGATCTTCGCGGCAAGACCCTCCGTCTTCAGCGCCTCGGCCACCGCATGCAGATCGTCATAGCTGTTCTGCCGCTTTTCCAGCAGCGCCGCCTGGTGCCAGCGCGGGCCATATTCGCCCCCGCCCCGGATGTTGCCCACCACATACTGGTTGCCCGCCTCCAGCCACTGCATCACCTCGGGGCTGGGATAGGCCGGCAGCAGCGGGATCTCGAACCCGCCATAGCTCCAGTAGAGCGTCTTGAGCGGGCCCTTGGCGCCCTTCGGCCGCACCACGAAATAGGGCACCTTCGTCCCATCCTTCGAGGTTGCGAAGCGCTGGCTGACTTCATACTTGCTGCCGTCGAAGAAACCCGGCGCCGAGGCGACCAGCTGCGCCGCGCCACCATTGACGCTGCGCATCAGCTGCGACGGCGCGGTGAAGCCCTGCACATTAGCATAGACGGTATCGGCCTCGTCGGTCGCCACCAGGTTCAACGCGCTGTTGGCCGGAATGGCCACCTCGGTCTGCTGCCAGCTCCGCCCGCCGCGCGACTCCGGCCCCACCGACAAGCGGATCAGCTTCGCGGCCACATTGTCCAGCAGGCTGACGTAGACGGCCTTGCCGCTCGCATCGACATTCTCGATCGCCTGGGTCTCACCCGGCGCAAACACCAGCTCCACCGGCCCCATCTTGCCCACGTTCGGCACCGCATAGCTCACCAGGCTGCCCTTCGGAATGCCGTTGAAATCCGTCCGCAGCAGCGCAAAGGCCCGCGGCCCATCGCCCATGTTCGCAATGAAGCGGAAATCCGCATCCTCGGGCAGCGGGCTTACTGCCAAGGACCAGTCCGCCATCAGATGGTGCACCCGCGCCGTCCAGAAGGTCAGGTTCTGGCTGATCACCGACCGCCGCCCCTCACCATCGCCGAACGCCGCCGGAAAGGCGCCCATCTCCGTCTCGGCCGCCGTCAGCATCAGCTTCGCAGTCCTGAAATCGGTCCCCCGCTGCCACAGCCGCACCTCGCGTGCATATCCCGACGTCGTCGCCGGCCCGGCTGCGCTCGCCACCAACAGCTGGTCCTCATCCAGCCAGGCAACCGTCTGCTTTGCCTCGGGCAGCCGGAACCCGTCGGCCACGAACTGCTTCGTCTCGAGATCGAACTCACGAACCTCGACCGCATCCTTTCCGCCAACACTCAGGCTCGCCAGGCACCGCTTGTAAGCCGGCGCCAGGCAGTTCGCGCCGCCGAACTGGAAGTTGGCCTTTTCCGCCACCTCCAGCGCATCCATGTCCAGCAAGGTCGTCCACTGCGGCGCGCCCGCATCATAAGCCGCCCGCGGACTCACCCGCCAAAGACCCCGCACATTCTTCGGATCGCGCCAGAAATTGAAAACTTTTGTCCGCGTCACCCCACTCGGGCTCGCCCCCGTCGGATAGGCAATCCGCCGCGGATCCTGCAGAATCTCCTCGGCGCGCGCCCGCCACCCGGCAAACCCCGGCGCCGACTCCAGCTCGGGCAGATACTTCGCATTGCGCGCCCGCACCCACGCCAAAGCCTCGGCACCCTCCACCTCCTCCAACCAGAGATGGGGATCAGCCTGAGCCGAAGCGGAGCCAGCATATGCAACCATGGCCGCGAGCATGAGCATTTTCATACCCCAATGGCTAGCGGCCGCGGCGACGCCGCCGCAAGCACTTTCCACCCATCCGGGGTCGGAGCGACGCGAAGACCCAAACAGTTGCACAACAAGCCGGGATATGGTAAAGAGCTTTACCGTATCGGAGGACAAGGCCATGCTGACCATCGATAGAACTATTCAGATAAGCGCTCCTGTAGACGCTGTCTTTCGCTGCTATGCGGATGTGCAAAGCTGGCCGGACTGGGATTCGGAGGTTACGGTCGTGGATCTGCCCCAGGGTCTTGTGCCGGGCGCGACTGGCTGGCTGAAACCACGCCAAGGCCCAAAGGCCCGCCTGGTTGTCACGGAGGTCGAGCAGGATCGCTCGTTCACGATCCAAAGCAGACTTCCGCTATGCGAAATGCGCTTCGGCCATGATCTTGTGGGGGACGGTGGTGTCACCACCGTGCGACACTGGGTCAGCTTTGTCGGGCCGCTGGCACCACTGTTTCGTCATTTGATCGGGCGGTCGATTGCGGCAACCCTGCCCGCCACATTGGCTGGGTTGAAGGCCGCGTGCGAGGCGCCATGATGGATGCTGAAGCACCCTCAGCCTCAAGGTATGTCCGGCCCGCTGACAGTCCGGGATTCCGATTCTGGAGGCAATTCCTGGTTTGGCAACGTGGTTTGAACGAGGTGCTGCGCCCATATGGGCTGACCCAGCCGCAATTTGCCATTCTGGCCATGTGCGGCTGGCTATGCCGATCAGCAGGCGCAACCAGCCAGAAACGCATCGCCGCCGAAACCGGATTGGAAAAAATGCACGTTTCGCAAGGCATGTCGCGGCTGGTCCGGGCTGGACTTGTCTGTCGTGTCGAGGATGGGCCAGATGGTCGGATGAAACCCCTGATGCCGACGGCTGCCGGCTGGCGCCTGCTCGTGCAGACACTGCCGGTCGTAGAAGCTTTTGACGACAAATTTTTCGAACGACATGCAACGCACTGATTCGGTGCTGCTCATATCGGTCAGAGGCCCTGTTGCCACCACCCGCTGCATCCTTGCCCTTCCAGACGGCGTCCACTTACACCAACCGCACAGGCCCCGGATAGCGCGCCACCATCTCGTCCGATGTCAGCAGCAGCACCCCCTCGGCCAGAGCCTGGGCCACCAGCAGCCGGTCGAACGGGTCGCGGTGCAGGGGTGGCAGGTGCGCAGTCGCGGCGGCATGGTTGCCAGCGATGGGGAGTTCGCCATAGCCATTGTCCAACAGCCCCCGCCGCAGCAGGCCGGCGTCCACCTGGAAGTCCGCCCGGCCAAGCCCCGCTTTGATGGCCACTTCCCAGATGCTGGCGGCGCTGAACAAGGGCTCTGTGTCCGATGCTTCGACCAAGTCCCGCACCTCGGCAGGCAAGCGCGACGATCCAGCCGCCGCCCACAGCAGCAGATGCGTGTCCAACAACAGCTTCAGCTGGCCACTCCGAACAGCGCCTCGATCTCTGCAGCACCCACCTTATCGAAGTCATCCGGCACGGAAACTCCGCCCATGAAGCCGATCCGCTTCGGCGCACCCTGCGGCGCGTCCACCGGCGACAACTTCGCCACCGGCTTGCCGGCCTTGGCGATCACGACAGACTCACCCGCCGCCACCTGCGCCAGCAGCCGCGAAAAATGCGTCTTCGCCTCGTGGATGTTCGCCGTCGCCATGTGGACTAACCTAATCTAGTCCACCCACAACTTCAATCCCCCATCACAGCCGGAAACGTCTGCCCCGGCGTCAGGTCCGTCGCTGCCCCGCTCGCAATCGCCAGCATCCGGTTCAGCGGCAGCAGGGCGCGCAGGCGGAGCGCTTCGGGAACCTCGATGCGCGGCTCCAGGTCCCTGAGGCTCAGGTACAGCTTCTCCAGCGTGTTCAGAGCCATGTAGGGGCACATGTTGCAGCTGCATTTGCCGTCCGCGCCGGGGGCGCCGATGAAGGTTTTTCCCGGCGCGGCCTTTTCCATCTGGTGGATGATGTGCGACTCGGTCGCGACGATGATGGTGTCGGATGGCGATTCCAGCGCGAATTTCAGGATCGCGCTGGTGGAGCCGATCATGTCCGCATGGTCGAGGATGTGGGCCGGGCATTCGGGGTGCGCGGCGACCGGCGCCTTCGGATGCAGCGCCTTCAGCTTCAGCAGCTCCGTCTCCGAAAACGCCTCGTGCACGATGCAGGTGCCGTCCCACAGAAGCATCTCGCGGCCGGTCTTCTTCGCCAGCCAGGCGCCCAGATGCTTGTCGGGCGCGAACAGGATCTTCTGGTCCTTCGGCAGCGCGTTGATGATCTTTTCTGCGCTGGAGGAGGTGACGATGATGTCCGAGTGGGCCTTCAC
>JBKDAC010000373.1:0-4317 GCA_046316515.1 Sandaracinobacter sp.
GTCGACATCCTTGTCCGGATCGATGGCCGCGATCACGCGGGCACTGTCGATCTGGGGCGGCAGCGGCAGCTGCACCAGGATGCCGTCGACTGCCGGGTCACGGTTCAGCGCATCGACCAGCGCCAGCAGATCCGCCTCGGTCAGTCTGGTGTCACGCCGGTGTTCGATGGAGGTGATTCCGGCCTCGGCGCAGGCAGCGATCTTGTTGTGCACATAGACCTGGCTTGCCGGGTCCTCGCCGACCAGCACGACCGCCAGCGCCGGCGCGCGGGCGCCGGCCGATTGGCGCGCGATCACGGCTTGCGCAATGTCTGCGCGCAGCCTGAGGGCGTGGGCCTTTCCGTCGATGATCTGCATCAGGCGGCCCGCATCAGACGAGGAGGTCCATCGCCAGGCCCGTCAGCAGGCGCTGGGTCAGCATGATGCCCAGGATCAGGACCAGCGGCGACAGATCGATGCCGCCCATGTCGGGCAGCAGGTTGCGGATCGGCCTGAGCAGCGGGTTCAGCAGGCGGTCGAGCCCGGTGAGCAGGCCGCGCACGAAGCGGTTGTTCAGGTTCACCACGTTGAAGGCGACAAGCCAGCTGAGGATCGCCTGGATGATGATGATATAAACGAACAGCTGCAGCAGATAGACGATGAAGCTGATCAGTTCCGCCATGGTGTTCATGCGGGGATCGATCCTTATGTCAGGGCCGGGTGTAGTGGCCGGGTGTGGGGGCCGGATTGCGTGCCTCTAGCCGCTCGGGCGCGCCGGGGCTAGACGGCGCATGTGCCTCAGCCCTCCCATCTACTGTCGCTGGAGCTTTTGGGTTTCCGGAACCATGGTGCATCGCGCCTGGCGCCGGGCGCTGCGCCGTTCGTGCTGCTGACGGGCCCCAACGGCGCGGGCAAGACCAACGTGCTCGAGGCCGTGTCGCTGCTGGTGGTGGGCCGGGGCCTCAGGGGCAGCGCGCTGTCGCAGATGGCCCCAAGCGGGGGCGCAGGCGGCTTTGTCGTGCTGGCCGAGTTGCTGCCCGATCCGGGCCTGCCGCCGATCCGCATAACCACCTCCACCCGCGCCGACACGCCCGAGCGGCGGCAGCTCAGGATCAACGGCGCAGCGGCTGCGCTGTCGGTGCTGTCGGACTGGTCGTCCCAGCTGTGGCTGACCCCGGCGATGGACCGGCTCTTCTCGGATTCGGCGGGCGCTCGGCGGCGGTTCCTCGATCGGCTGGTGCTGGCGCTCAGCCCCGGGCACGCCGGCCATGCGACGCGCTACGAGGCCGCGATGCGGGCCCGCACCCGCCTGCTGACGGCCGACGCCCCGGCAGACCCCGCCTGGCTGTCGGCGCTGGAGGCACAGATGGCCGAGCATGGGACGGCCCTCGCTGCGGCGCGGACATGGACCGTGTCGGCGCTGGAGGCGGAACTTGTGGTCCGTGCCGACGCCGCCTTCCCCCGGCCGTCTATTTCCGTGTCCGATCCTGACCAGTCGGGCCTTGCGGGGCGGCTGCGGGCCGCGCGGGCCGCCGACCGCGGGGCCGGCCGGGCGACCGTCGGCCCGCACCGGCAGGACCTGGTGGTGACCCACGCCGACAAGGGCATGCCCGCGTCCCAGGCCTCCACCGGCGAGCAGAAGGCGCTGCTGGTGTCGATCCTGCTGGCCCATGCCGCGCTGGTGTCGGACCGCACGGGGCGGGTGCCCCTGCTGCTGCTGGACGAGGCCGTCGCCCACCTCGATCCCGACCGGCGCCGCGCGCTGTTCCACCGGCTGGCGCAACTGGGCGGGCAGGCCTGGCTGACAGGCACCGACACCGCCCTGTTCGAGGGGCTGGAGGCAGCGCGATTCCGGGTGGAGGACGGGGCGATTTCCACCCTCTAATCCCCCTCTTTTGCTGGTATTGCCGCAACCGATTCCCTATACCCTGCGCATGAGCGACGACGAGATGAAGAGCTCCGCCACTGGCGGTGACTATGGCGCTGATTCCATTCAGGTTCTGAAGGGCCTCGAGGCCGTTCGCAAGCGCCCCGGCATGTACATCGGCGACACCGACGACGGCTCGGGCCTGCACCACATGGTGTTCGAGGTCAGCGACAACGCAATCGACGAGGCGCTGGCCGGCCATTGCGACCGGATCGACATCCGCCTGAACGCCGACGGATCGGTGACCGTGCAGGACAATGGCCGCGGCATCCCCACCGGAATCCACGCCGAGGAAGGCGTCTCGGCCGCCGAGCTGGTGATGACCCAGCTGCATGCGGGCGGCAAGTTCAACAACCAGGAAGGCAACAGCTACAAGGTCTCGGGCGGGCTCCACGGCGTCGGCGTGTCCGTCGTCAATGCGCTCTCGGACTGGCTGGAGCTGCGCATCTGGCGCGACGGGCGCGAGCATATGATGCGCTTCCGCCAGGGGGTGCCCGAAGCGCCGCTGGCCGATGTCGGCCCGCAGCCGATGGAAGACGGCAAGCTGAAGCGCGGCACCAGCGTGACCTTCCTGCCCTCGATCGAGACGTTCCGCACGGGCATCGAGTTCGATTATGATCGGCTCGAGCACCGCTTCCGCGAGCTCGCCTTCCTGAACTCCGGCGTGCGCCTCATCCTGACCGATGCCCGCCATGCCGATCCGCGGCAGACCGAGCTGTTCTACGAAGGCGGTCTCACCGAATTCGTCCGCTATCTCGATCGCACCAAGACGGCGCTGATGGCAGAGCCGGTCGCGATCCGCGGCCAGCGCGACGACATCGGCATCGAAGTCGCGCTGCAGTGGAACGATAGCTATTACGAGCAGGTGCTGGCCTTCACCAACAACATCCCGCAGCGGGATGGTGGCACCCACATGGCGGCCTTCCGCGCGGCGCTGACGCGCACGCTCAACAATTATGCGGAAAAGTCGGGCATCCTGAAAAAGGAAAAGGTTGGCCTGTCGGGCGACGACATGCGCGAAGGCCTGACGGCCGTCGTGTCGGTCAAGCTGCCCGACCCCAAGTTCAGCAGCCAGACCAAGGACAAGCTGGTCTCGTCCGAAGTGCGCCAGCCGCTGGAATCGCTTCTGGCCGACAAGCTGGCCGAATGGCTGGAGGAAAATCCCGGCCCGGCGCGCGCCATCGTACAGAAGATCATCGAGGCCGCGATCGCCCGCGAGGCCGCCCGCACGGCGCGCGAGGCCAGCCGCAAGTCCGCGCTGTCGATCGCATCACTGCCCGGCAAGCTCGCCGACTGCCAGGAGAAGGACCCGGCCAAGTCCGAGCTGTTCCTGGTGGAAGGTGACTCCGCCGGCGGCTCGGCCAAGCAGGGCCGCGACCGCCACTTCCAGGCCATCCTGCCCTTGCGCGGCAAGATCCTGAACGTGGAGCGCGCCCGCTTCGACCGCATGCTGGGTTCCAAGGAAATCGGCACGCTGATCCAGGCGATGGGCACCGGCATCGGGCGCGAGGAATTCAGCCTGGAAAAGCTCAGGTATCACAAGGTCGTGATCATGACCGACGCCGACGTCGACGGCGCGCACATCCGCACCCTGCTGCTGACCTTCTTCTATCGGCAGATGCCCGATCTCATTCGGCAGGGGCATCTCTATATTGCCCAGCCGCCGCTCTACAAGGTGGCCCGCGGCCGTTCAGAGGTCTATCTGAAGGACGAGAGCGCGCTGGAGGAATATCTGGTTGCAAACGGCGCCTCGGGCATGTCGCTGGAGATCGGCGGCGAGACCGTCTCGGGCCAGGACCTCATGGCCCTGGTTGACCATGCCCGCCGCATGAAGCGGCTGATGGCCTATGTGCCCAAGCGCTATCTGGCAGCCCTGGTCGAGGCGCTTGCGCTGGCCGGCGCACTGAACCCCGAGGCGCGCGATCCGGCAGCCACGGCGGCAGCACTGGGCATCTGGCTGGACGCCGGCTCGGGCGGGTGGACCGCAGAACCGGGCGCCGAGGGCGGCTTTGTCGTGCGTCGGCTGGACCGGGGCGTCACCGACGCCTACGTCATCGACCGCGCCTTCGTGGCGAGTGCCGAGGCGCGCAAGCTGCACACGTTGGCCGCCGAACAGGCCGCCCGCTGGATGCAGCCGGCCGCGCTGGGCGGAAGCGTGCAGGTCCGCCGTCCCTCCGAGCTACTGGAGGCGGTGATGGAGGCCGGCCGCAAGGGCCTTGCGGTCCAACGCTACAAGGGCCTGGGCGAGATGAACGCCGAACAATTGTGGGAAACCACGCTGGATCCGGCCGCCCGCACCCTTTTGCAGGTGGAAATCGGCGACGCGTTTGAGGCCGATGAGACCTTTACCAAGTTGATGGGCGACATCGTCGAGCCGCGGCGCGAGTTCATCCAGCAGAACGCCCTGTCGG
>JBKDAC010000374.1:0-7367 GCA_046316515.1 Sandaracinobacter sp.
AGCCGCTGGCCGTGATGGGCCGAGTTACAGATTGATCGCCCTTCTCTTTTCCTGTGGCCTGAACGAATACGCGAGCTTCGGGCCCGCATGACAAGCAGAGGCCTGGAAAAGATGGCAGGCATCATAACCCAGAATGTTGGCGTCGACATATGCAAAGCGACGCTCGACATATATCTCCACCCGGCGGGCAGCGCCCGCCAGTTCGCCAATGACGCGCACGCCTTCAAGGCGCTGCTCGGCTGGCCTGGCGAATACGACATTGCTCGCGTCGTCTTTGAACCAACCGGGCCGTTCCATCACCGCTTCGAACGACGGCTGGGCGAGGCTGGCCTGCCGCTGGCCAAGGGCAACCCGCTGCAGGCCCGGCGTTTTGCCCAGGCCGTCGGCAGCCACGCCAATATGGACGCGATCGATGCCGCCATGCTTGCTCGCATGGGAGCACTGCTCACGCCGCCGGTGCGGCCAATGACTGACCAATCGATTGACGAGATGAAGGAACTTCACATCACCCGGCGCGCCCTGGTCAAGGATCGCACCGCCGCCAAAAACCGCGAGCACCCCTGCCATTCACCCCTGCTCAAGCGCCACGCCGCTCAGCGCCTGGCACAGATCGACCGGCAGATCATCGCCATCGATGCAGCGCTCAAGGCCCGGCTGCGGAGCGAGCCTGAATTGGTGGAGCGCTTCGAGATCCTCATCTCGATCCTCGGCATTGGCGTCTTGACCGCCATCACCATGCTGATCGAAATGCCCGAGCTGGGCCAACTCGACAACAAGCAGGTCGCAAGCCTTGGCGGCCTGGCACCCGTCGCCCGCGACAGTGGGCAATATCGCGGGCATCGCCATATCCGCGGTGGCCGCGCTATCCTGCGGCAAGCCCTCTACATGCCCGCCCTCGTTGCAGCCCGATACAACGCCCACATGAAAGCCAAATATCAGGCCCTCGTCACCGCAGGAAAGCCGGCAAAGGTCGCCATCACAACCATCATGCGAAACGCATCATCCTCGCCAATGCGCTCCTCCGCGCAAACCAGCCATGGATCCAAAAAATGGCTTGATCACAACGGATACTCTAACTCTTCACAATGCAAACTCGGGCTCTCCTACCAAAGCGATGGCAAGAAATCTCGGGGTGACGGGGGTTGCTGAGCGGGTGGCTCTGCTGGCGTCCTGAGGTCCCAGCTTACGCTGGGACGACGGGCCTTTTTGGGGCGACGGAGCTATTCTGCGGCGAGGGAGAGGTTCTGTTCGGCCTGAGGCCCCCGCACCAACACGCCCGGCAGCTTCCCGGTCATCTGCCCCTCGCGGAAGGTCACCACGCCCGACTTGATCGTGGCCACATAGCCCTCGGCGCGCTGGAGGAGGCGTTTGCCGCCGGCGGGGAGGTCGAACGCCATCCAGGGTTTGCCGAGTTTGAGGCGGGTCATGTCGATCAGGTTCAGGTCTGCGAGCATGCCGGGCACGAGTTGGCCGCGGTCGTTGAGGCCGTAAAGGCGGGCGGTGTCGGCGCACTGGCGCTTGACGGCGTTTTCGATGCTGATGGTGCCGCGGGCGCGGTCGCGGACCCAGTGCTGGAGGAGGAAGGTGGGGGAGGCGGCGTCGCAGATGGTGCCGCAGTGGGCGCCGCCGTCGGACAGCGAGATCACGATGTCGTCGCGCTGGAGCAGGCCAGCCACGAAGTCGAGGTTGCCGTCGGCGTAGTTCAGGATCGGGAAGTAGATGAAGCCCGCGCCGTCGTTGGCGCACAGCAGGTCGTAGGCATGTTCGGCCGGGGCCTTGCCCAGCGCCTGCGCGCGGGTGGCGACGGTTTCGGCCTGGGTGGGTTCGTAGTCGAAGCCCTCGCCCATCTCGTAGTGGAGGCCGAAGCCTTGGGCGACGGCCATCAGCAGTACTGCCACGTCGGATTCGGGGTAGATGTCGGTCTCGGAGAGCAGGCGCGCCTTGAAGGCCGGTTCCTGCAGTTTGGCCCATTGCTGCGCCCACGGGAGCTCGGCGATTTCGGCCCAGGCGGGCTTGAACAGGAAGGGGTGGACGGTGCCGCGCCAGGCCATGAGGATGCCGTTTCCGCGCAGCGCGATCTGGGCGACGATGTTGGCGCCCTGCGCGTTCCACTTGGCGGTCTCGGCCATCTGCTCTTCCCAGGGCAGCTCCTTGGCGATGGATTGCAGCATGGCGAAGGTGACGGGGAGGCCGGTTTCCTTGCTCAGCGCGCCCATCCAGCCGAACTCGTCCCACTCGCGGCGGAGATCGGAGGCCATTTCGAAGACGCCATGGCCGGCGCGGGCGACGGCGCGGCCGATGCCGATCAGTTCTTCCTTGGTGGCGGTGGTGCCGGGAACCAGCTCGCCGTCGATGGACTTGTGGAGGATGGTGCGGCTGGTGGAGAAGCCGAGTGCGCCGGCCTTCAGGCCCTCTTCGACGATGGCCGACATCTGTGCGATTTCGTGCTCGGTGGGTTCCTCGTTGCGGGCGCCGCGCTCGCCCATGACATAGGCGCGGACGGCGCCGTGGGGGACGTGGGTTGCGACGTCGATGGTGCGGGGGCGCTGTTCGAGCGCGTCGAGATATTCGGGGAAGGTCTCCCAGTTCCAGCTCATCCCCTCGGCAAGGGCAGTGCCGGGGATGTCCTCCACGCCCTCCATCAGGCCGATCAGCCACTGGTGGCGATCCGGCCGGGCGGGGGCGAAGCCGACGCCGCAATTGCCCATGACGACGGTTGTGACGCCGTGCCAGCTGCTGGGGGCCATTTCCGAATCCCAGGTGGCCTGGCCGTCATAATGGGTGTGGATGTCGACGAAGCCGGGGGTGACGTGAAGGCCCGTGGCGTCGATTTCGGTGCTGCCCTTTGCGGGCACCTCGCCGATGACGGTGATGCGGTCGCCGTCGATTGCCACATCGCCCTTGAAGGCGGGGTTGCCGGTGCCGTCGACGATGGTGCCGCCGCGGATGACCATATCGTGCATGTGTCGTCTCCCTCGGTTGGGAGAGTATCATGGGCGCGGCGGCTGGTGACCCGACGAATCCGTTGGGATGTCAGCGGCAGCCGGCGACGCGGAGCAGCAGCTGGG
Organism: Sandaracinobacter sp.; assembly: GCA_046316515.1. Classification (GTDB taxonomy): domain Bacteria; phylum Pseudomonadota; class Alphaproteobacteria; order Sphingomonadales; family Sphingomonadaceae; genus Sandaracinobacteroides. The sequence goes on from JBKDAC010000374.1 coordinate 3,069, forward strand.
CTTCCTGCCGGTCGGGACGAACGGGCGCGTGGCGGACAGCGAAGCCGGGATTGTTAAGCATCGTTGAATCGCGGTCAGCCGCGCGATATGCGCGCGGTGTTTCAGCCGCGCGATATGCGCGCGAGGGATACGGCTGCGATCCCGATCCAGATCATGTTGAGGATCGTGCTGGGCCAGGCGCCGTGGAAGCCTGAGTTGACCACGAAGCCGGCGGCGCCGAGCAGGTTCATGAGCTGGAAGCTGACGGAGCGCGCCTCGATCCGGCCGGCGGAGACCAGCGCATAGCCGAGCAGGATCAACCCGGCGCCGATCCAGCCGACGATCTCGATCAGCAGTTCCGTCATATCAGCGGGCGCGTCCATCGGGCTTCATTCCATAATCGATCCGGATGCGCACCCACTCGCCGTAACGGTCCCTGCCGCCGATGCGGGGCGGGCGGACGCGGAACTGCCAGGCGGCGGCGTGCACGGAGTTGGCGATGCCCGATCCCGGCGGATATTCGCCGACGATCACGCAATCCTCCACCCGGTAGCTCGGCACCGTCTTGCAGGCAATCAGCCCCCAGCCCGGCCCCCGCGCGGTGGAAAGGTATCCGCTGAGTTCGTCGTCATAGGGCTCGCGGTACCAGGCCGCGGCATAAAGGGGTTCGCCATTGGGGCCGCTGCCTTCCACCCGCTCGCTGTCAGGCGGGCCCTTGGGGCGGAGGTCCGGCGGGCCATAGCTGGGCCGGGGCGCCGCCGGCGGCGCGGCGGGCGGCGGGGCCGGCGGCGTGGGGTTGGGCGGCGGCGGCACGTCAAAGGGAGGGGGATCCTGCGGCGGGGTGGGCACCGGGGGCGTTGGCTTGGGCTTCGCCTGCTCGGTCTCGCGACTGTCTTCCGTCTGGGTCGGCTCGGGCTCGGCGGCCTTTTCCGGCTGGGGTGCGCTGATCGAGAAGACCAGCAGCTCGCCCTGTTTCTTCCCGGCGAACTTCGGCGCGATCGACAGGAACAGCAGGCCGAGCAGGGCGTGCAGCAGCAGCACGAACAGCAGGCCGGTCACGCGATGGCGCAACGGCTTGGCTGGCGGAAATCTTTGGCGAAACAGGTGCAACACCGGGTCGATCTCGCAAATGCAAGCAGCGGGACTAGACTGCGCGGTTGGGTGGCCTTGAGCTTGGCATGCGGCAGTTTCGTACGCCATCAGAATGAAAAAGCAGGTCTTTGGCCGCCGGTCCGCCCATGGCATCGAGCACGACGTCGATACCTTCCCGCCGAGCCAGCTTGACCGCCGCGACGAAATCCTCGTCTGCCGCCACCAGGATGATCTGCCTGACCTGTTGCTTGAATGCGAGTGCAGCGACATCCAGCCCCAGTCGCATATCGACACCCTTTTGCTTGGTGTCGATGTCAAAATCGCTGTCCATCGGTTGGAAGCTTGCGGGCGCTTGGATCAATCTGCGCGTTGCATCACCACTCAGTTTCCAACTTGACAGATCACTTAGTCGGCCGAGACGAAGCGCCACCTTTCTTGTCTTTCGCAACTCTTCATGCACCGCAAGACGGAACTGCGCTGTCGGGGTTTTGGACATGTCGAGCGGCTTTTTGCTGACAGGATAATGCAGCTTTTTCGTGAGCGGCGGGCAATCATAAAAGAAGATGCGGTAGAGCGCGGGGCTGTCATTCGCCATCTGCCAGCCCCCGCTCCATGCCCCTTGGGGACATGAATTGGGCCAGGTGCCAGATCGACAGGATTTCCACGCCCTTGGCGACATCGCTCGGATTGCTGGCATCCAGATCGGGAAAGCTCCAGCTGAAGCGCCTGAGGAAATAGGCACCGTCGATCGCAACCGCTATCGCCAAAAGCCACTCCAAAAAAATGTCCCCGGGATCGGCCCTGAGAGGATGTCTGCCTTACGGCGCCTCGGGGCGTACTGCCGGGGACTTGATGCGTGACAGATACGGTGGCGTTCCGGATTGTCAATGGCGGATGGATCAGGCCGCGAGCTTCCTCAGCACATAGGGCAGGATCCCGCCCGCGTAGAAATAGTCGATCTCGTTCTCGGTATCGATGCGGCACAGCGTCTGGAATTCGCCTGTCGTGCCATCGGGCCGGGTGTAGGCCACTGTCAGCTGCTGGCGGGGCTTCAGCGCCTGCAGGGCCGACAGGGTGAAGGTCTCGTCGCCCTTCAGGCCCAGGCTTTCCGCCGACTGGCCATCGACGAACTGGAGCGCGAGCACGCCCATGCCGATCAGGTTGGAGCGGTGGATGCGCTCGAAGCTTTCGGCGATGACGGCGCGCACGCCCAGCAGGTTGGTGCCCTTGGCCGCCCAGTCGCGGCTGGAGCCGGTGCCATATTCCTTGCCGGCCAGGATCACGAGCGGGGTGCCCGCTTCCTTGTACTTCATCGCCGCATCATAAATCGGCATCACCTCGCCGGTCGGCAGATAGGTGGTGACGCCGCCTTCGGTACCCGGCGCCATGCGGTTCTTGATTCGGATGTTGGCAAAGGTGCCCCGCATCATTACCTCATGGTTGCCGCGGCGTGCGCCATAGCTGTTGAACTCGGCCTTGGGGACCTGGCGCTCCATCAGATATTTGCCGCCGGGGCTGTCGGCCTTGATGCTGCCGGCAGGTGAGATGTGGTCGGTCGTGATGCTATCGCCCAGCAGAGCCAGCGCCTTCGCCCCGACGATGTCGGTGACGGGGGCCGGCGTCATCGTCATGCCCTCGAAATAGGGCGGGTTCTGCACATAGGTGCTCGAAGGGTTCCACTTGTAGGTGTCGCCGCCCGTCAGGCGGATCGCCTGCCAGTGCCTGTCGCCCTTGAACACGTCGCCATAGCGCGACCGGAACATCGCCGGTGTCACGGCAGACTGCACCAGGCTCGCCACTTCGGCATTGGTCGGCCAGATGTCGGCCAGCAGGATGTCCGATCCGTCAGGCTTCTTGCCGAACGACGTCTCGGTGATGTCCGAGCGGATGGTGCCTGCCAGCGCATAAGCGACGACGAGCGGCGGCGAGGCGAGATAGTTCGCCTTCACGTCCGGGCTCACCCGGCCCTCGAAATTCCGGTTGCCCGACAGCACCGACACGGCAACGAGGTCGTTGCTGTTGATCGCTTCCGAAATCGGCTCGGGAAGGGGGCCGGAGTTGCCGATGCAGGTGGTGCAGCCATAGCCGACCAGGTTGAAGCCCAGCGCGTCCATGTCGGCGGTGAGGCCGGCGCGGTCGAAATAGTCGGTCACCACCTGGCTGCCCGGCGCGAAGCTGGACTTCACCCAGGGCTTGCGCTGCAGCCCGAGCGCACGGGCCTTGCGGGCAACAAGCCCGGCCGCCACCAGCACGCTGGGGTTCGAGGTGTTGGTGCAGCTGGTGATGGCGGCGATCACCACATCGCCATGGCCGAGGTCGTGGCCGGCGGCGGCGACGGTGCCGGTCTTGTCGCCTCCGGCGACGGGCACGCGCAGGTCCGGATTGGCGCCCTTGCCATAGCCGCCGATCAGCTCGGCTTCGAAGGCCTCGTCGGCCTGGTTCAGCAGCACCCGGTCCTGCGGGCGGCGCGGCCCTGCCAGCGACGGAAGCACTGCGCCGAGATCGAGCTCCAGCGTGTCGGTGAAGACCGGGTCCGGCGAGCCGGCATCGCGCCACATGCCCTGGGCGCGGGCATAGGCCTCGACCAGCGCGATGCGATGCGCCTCGCGGCCGGTCAGGCGCAGATAGTCGAGCGTCTGCGTGTCGACAGGGAAGAAGCCGCAGGTGGCGCCATATTCCGGCGCCATGTTGGCGATCGTGGCCCGGTCGGCGAGCGAGAGATTGTCGAGCCCGGGGCCGTAGAATTCGACGAACCGGCCCACCACGCCCTTCTTGCGCAGCATCTGCGTGACGGTCAGCACAAGGTCGGTCGCGGTCATGCCTTCCGACAGGGTGCCCGTCAGCTTGAAGCCGACGACTTCGGGGATCAGCATGGATACCGGCTGGCCCAGCATCGCGGCCTCGGCCTCGATCCCGCCAACGCCCCAGCCCAGCACGCCCAGGCCGTTCACCATGGTGGTGTGGCTGTCGGTGCCGACCAGCGTGTCGGGATAGGCGATCATTTTCCCGTCGGGCGCTTCGGAGACCCAGACGGTCTGGGCGAGATATTCCAGGTTCACCTGGTGGCAGATGCCGGTGCCCGGCGGCACCACGCGGAAGTTGCGCAGCGCGCTCGAACCCCAGCGCAGGAACTCGTAGCGTTCGATGTTGCGGGCATATTCCAGCTCGACATTCTGTTCGAACGCCTTGGGCGTGCCGAACTCGTCGACCATCACCGAGTGGTCGATC
>JBKDAC010000375.1:0-2637 GCA_046316515.1 Sandaracinobacter sp.
TGGTCTCGGCCACGCCCGCGGCATAGCCGTGCGAATGGACGATCCCCTTGGGCTTTCCGGTCGAACCCGAGGTGTAGATGAAGAACATCGGATATTCGGCGTCGAGCGCGCGGGCCGGGCAGCTGGCCCAGATGGCGCGGACGAAATCGATGTCCGGCAGCGCGAGGAGATCGGCTTCGGAATGAACCTTGAAGCCGGCGTCGCGGGCGGCTGCCAGAAGGCGGTCGAGCGCCTTTGCCGTCAATTCATGGTCCCACCTGTCGCGTTCGGGCCGCCAGACGAGATCGGGTTGGGCGGTGTGGCGGACGACAACGACGGCCTCGACGCGCGGCGGGCTGTCGACGAGGGCAGACGCAATGGCGATACGGGCCTTTGCGGCGCCGGCCGAATCCATGCGGCCGGCTTCGCCCAGTTTCGTGAGGGCGCGGCCGACGCCGCGCATCACGTCGGAGCGTTCGACCGTCATCTCGCCGGCGAGGGCCTCTTTTACCGCGTCGGCGATGGTGGCCTGGTCGTCGGCGGGGAGGCCGAGCGTTTTCAACGTGTCGGCGAGCAGCTGGAGGGCGACGGGGACGGCAACGAAATTGTCGAGCGCGGGGTCAGTGTAGGCGGTCTTGAAGGGGACGACCTGGGCTGTGCGCCATCCGCCGTCGGCGGTGATGACGATGCGGGCCCCTGCGTCGGCGATGCGATCGGAGAGCGTCTTGTCGGAAAAGCCGCCAAAGACGGGGGTGTAGAGGATGCCGAGCCGCTTGGCGGCCTCTGTCCAGAAGATCTGCTGCGGGATGGAGGGCATGTTGAGGGCAATGCGGTCGCCTGGCTTCAGGCCCAGATTCTCGAGCGCGAGGGCGCACTTGGCGGTTTCGAGGAGCAGCTGGCGGCGGGAGACGGGGTAGCAATCGACCGGGCCACCGCGACCGCCATCGAGCGAGAGATCCCAGCGGTCGCCTTCGAAGATCATGGCGGGTTCGTCGCCGTGGCCGGAGAGCACATGACGGTCGACTTCGTTGAAGCAGGCGTTGGTGCGGCCGCCCTCGAACCAGCGGTAGGCGGGCGCCTGGCTGTCGTTGAAGGCGCGGGCCCAGGGGACGGTGTCGGCCGGCAGATCGGCGGTGACGGGCTGGAACGTGGTGGCATCCCACCCCGTGAAGGTGCCGGTTGCGGCGTCGCGGATGAGCCAGGCGTTGGCCTGGGGGTAGAGCCAGTGGAGCGTGGTGCGGGCGATCTCGCCGTGGAAGGCGCCCGGGTCGGTGCGGCAGGCGGCGCGCATGGCTTCCCAGTCCGCGCGGGTGCGAACGGGGTTCACTTCTGCTCCGGAGAAATCCCCGCCACTGCGTCCCGTCGGCCGATCAAGCATGTCACCACCATGTTCTGAGCCAGCCCCAACGCTGGCGTTCGTATGGCAGGGCGTGAGCATTCCTTATGATGGAATTTTCTTACGCCGAGCTTGCGTGCCGTTTATTGAAAATTGCGCGGTAAGCAACAATCCACAGCGTTAATGTCTCTCCACTTATCGCGCAGGCGCAACGGTTCGGCGCTGGAAGCCGCCGATTCCCTGCGCGCGATGCATGGCTGCCGCAGCAAGCCATGCATCCCAGGCAAAGGCAAGTGATGCTGTTGCTGCTATCGCGCCGGAACCGGCCGGGCGCTTGCCCTAGAAGAAGAGCTTGCGGATCGAGACTTCGACGCGGCGGCCAACCGGGTCCACCAGGAAGGGCTGGTAGTTGATCGGCGTGGTGCCGGCGCGGTCGGTGACACCGATGCGGTCGTCGAACAGGTTGTCGATGCCGACCGAGACGCGGGTGCCGCGCAGCCAGGGGGCCTTGCGCATGACGGACCAGCGTTGGCCGAGGTCGACGAACAGGCGCATGTTGACGGTGGTGAGGCTGGAGAAGCGCAGGTCGTCGGGGCTGGGCGCACCGCCGGGGGTTACCAGCACGTCGGTCCCGCTCTGCCAGTTGACGGTGACGCGCCCGCCGAGGCCGAAGCGGTTCACGGCGGCGCGGGCTTCGAGCAGGTGACGGGGCAGGCCGCCGCTGCTGCCGGTGGCGGAGCCGTTCAGCAGGTCGAGCTCGGGCACGCCGTCGCGGATGAGGAGGGTGTCGGTGAAGCGCCAGGTGTGGAAGAGGGAGAGCTGGAGCCGGCCTTCGCCGAAGCGGCCGCCTCCCCCACCGCCTGGGCCGCCGGGGCCGCGGGGTGGGCCGCCGCCGGGCGGGCCGCCGGGGCCGCCAGGGCGCTGGGCCTGCATCCAGCTGGGGAGCGGCGGCAGGGGCTTGCCGGCGGCTTCGGCCTCTTTCCGCATCTTCTCGAATTCCGCACGGCGCTGGGTGAAGCGTTCGCGCTCGGCTTTGCTGGGTTCGAGCGCCTCGGAGAAGTTGATGCCCCAGCGCAGCTCGGAGCGGTCGGACCGCTCGAAGTTGACCGGGCGGCTGTCGATCTGGGTGAGGGTGCCGTCGGCGTCGCGGGTGAAGCGGTTCGGGAAGGCGGCCTCGATCTCGGCGGTGGCCGTCGGGAAGCCGGAGATGGGGCCGGTGATACGGCTGCTGGTATAGTCGGCCTGGAGGCTGAGGTCGGTTTCGGGGATGGGGTTCAGGCGGCCGCCGAGCTTCCAGACCTGGCGCCGGTCTGCGCCGAGGC
>JBKDAC010000376.1:0-6547 GCA_046316515.1 Sandaracinobacter sp.
CTGGTGCAGCCGTTCCAGCCGGCCCTGGTTGCGCCGCCGCCGCGCCGTCACCCCGCGCTGCAGCCAGTGGAGCTCCTGCGCCAGTTTGGTGTCCAACTTGTCGGCAATCTTCGCCTCCTCGGCATAGACGGCTTCCGTCCAGGCCTCGAAGCCGCCGAAGCCGACTTCCTGGCGCCGCAGCTGTCCGCGATCCAGCCACAGACAGGCCTTGGTCAGGCGGGTCAGGAAGGTGCGGTCGTGGCTGATCACCAGGAAGGCGCCGGCAAAGCGGGTCAGCCAGCCTTCCAGCCAGTCGATCGCATCCAGATCGCGATGGTTGGTGGGTTCGTCCAGCAACAGCAGGTCCGGCGCCTGGGCCAGCGCCCGGGCGAGCGAGGCACGCCGCCGCTCCCCGCCCGAGGCGGTCTCGGCCTTCAGCGACAGGTCCACGCCCAGCTGGGTCGCGATCGCCTCCACCTCGTGCCGGGCCGGTGCGTCGGGCGCTGCCAGCGCGAAGTCCCCGAGGGTGGCAAAGCCGGCGACCGGCGGGTCCTGCGGCAACAGGACGATCCGGCGGCCGGGCTGGACGGATCGGCGCCCGCGGTCGGCCTCCAACGTGCCGGCGATCATGCGCAGCAGCGTGCTTTTGCCCGCGCCGTTGCGGCCGATCAGGGCCAGCCGGTCCTTCGCACTGACGAAAAGCGACAGGTTTTCAAACAGCAGGCCTTCGCCCTGGCGGATCGCGACATCTTCAAGGGACAGGACGGGGGCAGCCATGGCGCGGGCGCTTGCCACGCGCAGCGGGCCATGGCAACGGCACTACCCGATGGGGGGCGATGTTCAGAAGTGGTTCACGGGCCCTGGCCTAGCCAGCGAATCCATTGCCATGTCCGTGACCCGAAACAATATTTGCCCCTCTATCTGCGCGGCCCTTGCGGCTGTTGCCGCCCTTGCGCTGGCCGGCCCCGCCGCAGCGGGCAGCATCGGCTCCGCACTTCCCAACCAGGATGCCGCCGCAGCTGCCCCGGCTGACACCGCCGACATGGCAGGGCAGCTGCCCGGCATCGCGGCGCCCGATGCAACGGTACCCGATGCGGCGGTGCCGGCCGACGTGGTGGCACAGTACAGCCCCGTGCCGCCACGCGGGCGCCCCGTGTCGGACCACGACCATGCCCGCGAATCCACCCGCGCCGGCGAGAACCGCGGCTTCGAGGAACTGATGCGATCCGCCCAGTCGCGCGGACGCGGCGAGTATCTGGGTGTGGAGCCCGACATCAGCCGCAATGTCTATCGCTTCAAGTTCCTGCGCTCAGGTGGCAACGTGGTCTGGGTTGATGTAGACGGCCGCACCGGGCGCGTGATCGCCGAACGCGACTGCACCCGCTGGCTTTAGGAGACAGCCGAGACATGCGAATCCTGATCGTCGAGGATGAACCGAGCCTGGCTCGCCAGCTGCGCCAGACCCTTGAGTCTGCGGGCTATGCGGTCGACAGCGCCGAGGATGGCGAGGATGGCCAGTTCCTGGGCGAGACGGAGAGCTATGACGCGGTGATCCTGGACCTGGGCCTGCCCGAGGTGGATGGCCTGACCGTGCTGGATCGCTGGCGCAAGGCCGGTCACAAGATGCCGGTGCTGGTGCTGACCGCGCGCGACAGCTGGTCGGACAAGGTGGCCGGCCTGGATACCGGCGCCGACGACTATCTGGCCAAGCCCTTCCAGTTCGAAGAGCTGATCGCACGTCTCAGGGCGCTGATCCGCCGCGCATCGGGCAATGCCTCGTCGGAACTGGTGGCGGGCGACGTGCGGCTCGATTCCCGATCCGGGCGGGTCACGCTGGCCGGCGAGCCGGTGAAGCTGACGGCGCAGGAATACAAGCTGCTGTCCTATCTGATGCACCACAAGGGCAAGGTGGTATCCCGGACTGAGTTGATCGAGCATATCTATGACCAGGACTTCGATCGGGATTCGAACACCATCGAGGTCTTCATCACGCGGATCCGGAAGAAGCTGGGTGCAGATCTCATCACCACCATCCGCGGCCTCGGCTACAGCCTCGAAGGCTGAGCCGTCGGCAGAGGCGCCACGGCCGACCGCCGGGCCCTCTGCTGCGCCCAACGCGGCACCTGGTGGGGCACCGCCGCACTCCGGCCGCAAGCCCGGATCGATCAGCCGGCGCCTGCTGCTGCTGGCGGCCGCCTGGATCCTCGCCCTGCTGGGCGTGGGGGGCGTCGCGCTGGACCGGATCGTCACGGGCACCATCACGCGCAACTTCGACACCCAGCTGGCCGCCGCGCTTCCGGCGATGATCGCAGCCGCCGAGCTCGATCCCTTCGGCGAGGTGCGCTTCAACCGCCCGCCCGTCGATCCCCGCTTCAACGAGCCCTATTCGGGCCTTTACTGGCAGGTGGCGGCCGAGGGCCGGATGCCGTTCCGCAGCCGATCCTTGTGGGACCGGGAGCTGCCGGCGGACTTTGCCGTTTCCTGCGTGGAGCCCTGTGCGCTGCGCACCAACGCCTTTCGCAACGAACCGCTGCGGGTGGTGGAACGGGACGGCATCATTCCGGGCTCGCCCGTCGTCTGGCGCTTTCAGGTGGCGCAGGCGACCGAGCAACTGGACGCGCAGATCCGCAGCGTTCGCACGACCCTGTGGTGGTCTCTGGGCGCACTGGGCGCGGGCTTGTTCGCGCTTGCGATCATGCAGGCGACCTTCGGGCTGATGCCGCTGCGGCGGGTGTCGGCCGCAATTGCCGCGATCCGCGCCGGCCGGATGAGCCGGGCGCCGACCAACGATGTACCGCCCGAGATCGCCCCGCTGGTGAACGAACTGAATGCGCTGCTAGAACATAACGAGCAGACGGCGGAATCGGCCCGGATGCACGCCGGCAACCTGGCGCACGCCCTGAAGACCCCAATGAGCGTATTGATGAACGAGGCGGCCGCCGGGAGCCCGGACCTCGCTGATGCCGTGGTACGCGAGCTTTCCACGATGCGGCGCCATATCGATCACCACTTGGCCCGCGCCCGCGCAATGGGCCGGCGGACGGCTGCGACTGCCCGCGCCGATGTCTGGCCATCGCTGGAGCGCCTGGTGGCCGCAATCGAGCGGATCTATCCCGAGCGCGGCGTGGTTATCGATCTGGCCGGCGACCGAAGCGTCGTGTTTCGCGGCGAGCGGCAGGACCTGGAAGAGCTGGCCGGGAACCTGATCGACAATGCAGCCAAATATGGCGGCGGGCGGGTGTTCGTGACAGTGGCTCGCGGGGCCGGGCCCGATGCGGGCTTCCTGACGATCACGGTAGAGGATGACGGGCAGGGCATCCCGGCCAAGCTGCGCGAAGGCATGTTCGAGCGCGGCGCCCGACTGGACACGGGCAAGCCAGGCACCGGCCTGGGCCTTGCCATCGTGCGGGATGTGGCCGGCATCTATGGGGGGTCTGTCGCATTGGCGGAGTCCGAGGATCTGGGCGGATTGCTGGTGACGCTGCGCCTTCCGGCCGGTGCAGACGGCAGAAAGGTCGGCTGAGAGCCGGCCATGCGGCTTGACATCCCGGGCTGCTTTCGGGATAGGCCGCGCCCTGCGCTGGGCCCCGCCCGGTGCCGACGTCATGGCGTGCTGCCGTAGCTCAGTGGTAGAGCGCATCCTTGGTAAGGCTGAGGTCGGGAGTTCAATCCTCCCCGGCAGCACCATGACGGTCTGGCTTTTCCCCCGGAACACAGGCTAACCTTCGCCCCGCGGTTGCAGGGGGCGTGGATTTGGCTGACACAGGCGTCTTGGCAGGCTTCGGGCGCGTCCCGCTGATCCTTGCGGGCTTTGCGGCGTTTATGGCGATCCTGTGGTTCGGCGCGCCGGTCTTCGAGCCGTTGGCCTTTGCCCTGTTCATCATCGCCCTGACGGCGCCCTTCATGCAACGGCTGCAACCCTTTGTCGGCAAGGGGCTGGCGCTGGTGGCAACCGTGATGCTGACGCTGGTGACGCTGCTTCTGTTCGGAACGGCGGTGCTGTGGGGCATCGGGCAGGTGACACAGTGGGTCATCGCCAACCTGCCGCGGTTCGAGGTGATGTACCGCGATCTGGACGCCTGGCTGGCGGCGCGCAACATGCCAATGGAGATGCTGTTTCCGCCCAGGTTCGACGTGCGCTGGGTCGTCGGGCCGGTGACGGCCATTCTGGATCTGGCAAGGCTCGTCAGCGGTTTTGCCCTGCTGGTGTTCGTGTTCGTGGTGCTGGGGCTGACCGAACTGGAAGGGATGGCGCAGCGGCTGGCCGTGATCGAGGCGGAGCAGCCCTCGCTGCGCATTTCCGAAGTGTGCCGCGACGTGTCGGCCAAGTTCGGGCTCTATATGAAGGTCCGGCTTGTCGTCAGCCTGGTGGATGCAGCGATCTGCTATGGCTTCTTTCGGCTGATCGGGCTGGAGGAGCCGCTGGCCTGGGCGATCCTGGTGGGGACGCTGAACTTCATTCCGTTCATCGGCCCGCTGGTCGTGGCGCTGTTCCTCGGCCTGTTCGCGGCCGCCCAGTTCGGCAGCCTGTGGATGGTGCTGATCGCGGTGGGCGGCACCACCGCGATCAACTTCGTGCTGGGAAGCTATATCGAACCGCTGATTGCGGGCTCCGCCCTGTCGATGTCGGCGGTGCTGGTGCTGTTCTCAGTGTTCTTCTGGGCGATCATCTGGGGTATCCCGGGCGCCTTCATCGGGGTGCAGATCATGATCCTGGGGCTGGCGATCCTGCGGGTGATGCCGTCGGCAGCGTGGATTGCCGAGCTGTTCTCGGGGGATGGGGGGCGAAACGCACAATGAACGAAGCCGGCGACTGAGCCGCCGACTCGGGCCTTCGGCGAGTCTCGGACCAGCGCTTTGCGCTGGCTCTTGCCGCCTGCGTCATGGTCGGGGAGACAGGATTCGAACCTGCGACCCTCTGCTCCCAAAGCAGATGCGCTACCAGACTGCGCCACTCCCCGGACCGGCTTGTACCAGCGATCCTGCGCCTTAGCCGGGCAGGGGGGCTGCGACAAGCCGCGCGACCATAGCTGGGCCGGAATGCGCAAACCGGCTTGCCAGTTCGACAGCTTCGGTTCACCTGTGGGATTGTAACCTTGTCTCAAATAGGTTGGTTGGGATCACGGATCATGAATGCCTTTCCGCTGCCGCGTTTTCCGCAGCTTCTTGCAATCCTCGCGCTCGGGCTGCTGGCCGCCTGTGCCCAGCCCTTCGAGGCGCGGGTGCAGAGCTTTCAGTCCATGCCGCCCAAGCAGGGTCAGACCTTCGTGGTGCAGCCGGCCATCGAGGCGAAGACCGGCAGCCTTGAATTTTCCGCCTATGCCGGCCTGGTTGCGACCGAACTGCAGAAGCTGGGCTTTCAGCCGGTCGCAGCCGGCAACCAGGCGGACCTGACCGTGCTGGTGGATTTCGGCGTCGGCCCGGGGCGGGAACGGATCGCAAGCCGGCCCGGCATGGGGGGCGCATGGGGCGGCGGATGGGGCGGCGCCTGGGGTGGCCGCGGCTGGTATGGTCGCCCGTGGGGCTTCTATGATCCCTTCTGGGGCCCGGGTTGGGGCGGCGGATGGGGACAGCCCGAAGTCTACAGCTTCACCGTCTATCCGGCCTTCCTGGAAATCGATATCCTGCGCACGGCCGACAAGGCATCGCTGTTCGAGGGGCGGGCCGAAACGACGACCCGGGTCAACGACCTGCCGTCGACCATGCCGAAGCTGGTGACGGCGCTGTTCACGGACTTCCCTGGCGCCTCGGCGCGCAGCGCCAAGGTCCGCGTGCCGACGCAGCGCTGAGGCAGGGGACGCTCGCGCCCATGCTCGACGCTGACCGTTCGCCCGCTTGAGCAGACGCCAATGGCGCTGAATCTATTCCGACCGGGCGGGGCCGCCGCCGCACAGGAAGGCCGTGCGCCTGCTGCCGGCACAGTCGGGCTGCTGGCGCGCATCCCCGGCCCCTTGCGGCTGCTGCTACTGATGCTGGCCCTGCTGGGGATCTGGTATGGCGTTATCGGCACCATCCGCGCCGGGATCGAGGTGGATCTGGTGACGCGGCCGCAACGGGCGGACCTGCCGCCCGGCGGCTCGGTGACGACCGGAATGGCGGCGCGCCTTCTAACGCAACAGGTCGCCGACAGGGCGTTCACGCCCAATGATCCGATCTTCTATCCGACGGGCCTCGCACGGCGCACGCCGGCCTTCCAGGAAGCGCTGGTGCGCACGCTGGGCAAAGCCGTCGGCGCAATGGCCGGAGATGGGCGATCGCGCCACCTGACGGCTGCCGCCGCTGCGCTGGGCACGGACCCGACCCTGTGGTGGGTGCGGGCCGGCATGCCCCCCATCGGCCGCGCGGCCGAACGGCACCTGCTCGATGGGCGGGACGAGCTCAGGGCCTACAATATCGAACTGGCCGGGCAGCGCACGGGGGCTGCCGCGTTATCCGGACCGCAGCCCATGTCGCGCAAGGGCAGCGACGTGCTGGGCGCCCTGCTGGAGGCGATCGAGGCCGAAGCGGAGCGCGGCGACAGACTGGTCCGTGATCCCGCGGCCGGGGCGGCGGCGATCCGGATCGCCCG
>JBKDAC010000377.1:0-2378 GCA_046316515.1 Sandaracinobacter sp.
GCCGACGCTCGGCGCCCGAAAATACCGTGATCTGACCCATCGCACCGTCGCTAACCTCGGTGCAAACACCAGTGCTTGCACCGGTGCTACGTCGCAGCACCCGCCAAACCAGGCAAGGCGGCCCTCACCGGAGGCTTACGGTGATGCTGTGCCGTATGTCCGTGATCATGTCGGCACGCTCGCCACCATTCACGCCGATGAGGGCGCGGGCTGGGATGCGCTGCACGCCGGTTGGATGACCCGCCGCGTAAACCACTCGGTTGCGTTCATGGACAAGGGCGTTTGCACCAATCAGGCGGAAAGCTATTTCAGCCGCCTTCGTCGCGCGGAGATCGGCACGCACCATCATATCGCTGGCCCGTACCTCTATGCCTATGCTGGTGAAATGTCGTGGCGGGAAGACAACCGCCGCCGTCCGAACGGGACGCAGGCGAGCATGGTGGCTAGTGCTGCCATGGCCTCGCCTGTCAGCCGCCAGTGGGCTGGCTACTGGCAGCGGGCGGCTTAGAACTGCTTGGGCAGCCCTGCTTGCTTCAGCACGTTGTTTGCAGACGTTCGTGACGACAGATCATGCTGAACCACAAAACGCCTTTGATTTATGGGGCTTTGCCAAAGCTCGTGGCTGCCGTTGGCTTTACGCACGCATTCGCAGCCCGCAGCCTGAAGAAGCTTGATAAGATCGCGGCGATAATCTGCCATGCCTCAGGCGGCGATCAGCGCCTTTGACCTAGCTAGCCCTTGCGCCGCAATATGAACTGGCATTTCGTATGCCCCATTGTGGACGGGGAGCATATCGTTCTCAACGAGCAATATCGGAATCAGCTCGTTGACCATGGCCTGAAGCTGAGCAAAATCCGCATGCTCGGCGACAAGGCCGGGAACGTCGTCACTCGTTGCAACCCAAACCGACGCCTCATCGTCCCACTCAGCTTTTACCAGCACCGATACAGTTAGAATTTTGTTCTCCATGTCGCTTTCCTCGCGTTTGGCCCGCCACCCCAAGCCAAAACGCCCCCAGAGAATGCGCAACGAGATTCGCGATCGCAAATCTCACGGCATTCATGCCACTCTATGTACAGGCCTGCAACTGACATGCGCACGCATGCGCACTTTGCCACACGGTGTTGCCCGTACCGCTCATGTCCGCGCGCCGTATGATATGGCTATTCACTTCCATTTCGCCAGCCGCCGCATGGCTCGCCACTCTCGCCACGAACCGTCAAGAACCACACCAGTTCCGCACCTTTGCTGTATCGCTCAGACGCTATGAACCCTTGCTTACGCAGCCTGCCAAGCGAGTGGCCGGTGCGCCGCTCAATCAGCTTCCGCAGCACCCTGTCGGCCACGTTCAGCCGCCTGGACACCATGACGGCCTCTGCTAACTGACTTGTAGTCATGCGCTCGCCCGACGCGCGCAGAGTGTGCAAAAGAAATCGCTGCACCTCGCCCCTGAATGCTGCGTTCGGTGGTGGCGCCGGACGCTCTGGCAGATCGACCAGATCTATGTCCGGCTTGAACACCCGAATGGTCGCATCAATGTGATCTAGCGCGGCCAGGTGCTCGCCAAGCTGGGCGCGCAGCGCCTCAACCACCGCCGTCAATTCCCCGCGCTTTCGCAGCAAGCCATGTAGGGTGAGCAGGTAATCATCCATGTCCCCTTATGCCATCGTTTGCGGTGATGAAGGTAGACTGAGCTTGGTGCATTTGCTACATAATACCGCAGCTTTGCGCCCCCTTTTCGGACGCCGGATTGTCCCGGCGCATATATCAAGAACGGGCATCCGAGCTTCGCCAATCTCGCAACAGTAAGCCGATCCTCTTGCACCAGAGCAGCCAATGCACGGATCTTCGCGGGCGTCTGAGCGTCAGACACCTGGGTGGGTCAGGTTACAACCAAGCGGCCATACCCCATCTGCTGACCTCATGGGTTTGGCGTCAGATATCGATCAAACCAGGCTAGGACCTCGAAAACAACGCTGCGGACGGAGGCCGGCGAACGGGCCAGTGAATGATCTTCACCCCAGTATCTCAGCAGCTTGGCTGTCTTGCCCTGCCGCCACAGCCCTGAGAAGAAGGCCTCTGATTGGTACAGAGAGCCACGCATGTCGCGTTCTCCATGCAGAAGAAGTACGGGGGCGGTGACCCTGTCCAAAAAGGTCAGCGGAGAGGCCGCGGCATAGCGCGCCGGATCGTCAGCAGGAGGCACCTGTAATCCGCCTGCGCCCTGCTCAACGATTATGGCATGTCCGTCGTCAGAACATTTGGCACAGGTTGCGGCGTAGCTTAGCGGAGTGCGGGCCTCGTCTGGGGGTTGATGTTAGGCGGCGAGCTTGCGGTGTTGCAAGCGCCGATGCTCGATAGTCTGTCGCTTGAGCCTT
>JBKDAC010000378.1:0-12579 GCA_046316515.1 Sandaracinobacter sp.
GCATGCGTGAAAGACCGCGTCGAGATCGATTGCCAGCACCCGGCGCCAGAGTGCGGGATCGATGTCGGGGACTTCGCCGAGGCTGCCGATTCCGGCGTTGTTGACGAGGATGTCGAGGCGTCCCTCTCGATCGAGATGCGCGGTCACCATCGCCTCGGCGGCGGCCATGTCGGCGAGGTCTGCGGGGTGGAAGTGGCCGCCGATTTCGGCGGCGACCTGGGCGCCGCTGCTTTCGGGCAGGTCGACGACCGTCACGCGGGCGCCGTCTGCCGCGAGGAGGCGCGCCGTTGCGAGGCCGATGCCGGAGGCGCCCCCTGTCACGAGCGCCGAGCTGGACTGGAAGCGGGGCATTGAGCGTTCTTTCGGGTTAGGCGCGCGCGGCTTCGAGCTGCGAGCGGAGTTCGGCTTGGGCGGCGCGGTCGATGGGGAAGCGCCACATGAGGAGGATGATGGTGATGTTGCAGAGTATGGGCAGGCCCACAAACATGACTGCGAGCCAGGCGAGCGGGCCCGGCCCGTTGTTGCCGTTGGGATCGAAGCCAGCGAGCGCGAGGGCCGGGAACATCAGGCCAACCGGGAGCGCGTAGCCGATCTTGTTGGTCATCGACATGAGCGCGAAGAACAGCCCGGTGCGCTGTTCGCCCGACTTCGTCTGGTCGAGGTCGACGACGTCGGCGAGGATTGCGCGGTCGAGGAACGGGGGCGCGCCGAAGGCGAGGCCCGTGGTCAAGTAGAACAGGGCGATGAGGGCGTGCCGGCCTTCCGGAATCAGCATCACGAGCGCGAAGGCAAGGACGTTGAGGGCCGCCGAGGCGGCCACGGCCCGGTGCTTTCCGACGCGGTAGCTGAGGCGCAGCCAGAGCGGGATCCCGACCATGGAGCCGACGAAGGTGAGAAGCAGCAGCACGCCTGGATCGAGCGGGATGCCGAACAGCTGCATGGTGCCCTGCAGGCGGAACAGTTCGGCCGTGACATAGACGAAGAGGCCGCTGGCGATGCCGTTGGAGAGGCCTGCCAGGAGGTCGACGGCGAGGACGCGAAGAAGCGCCGGGTTGGCGAGCACGAGCTTCATCGCCGCGCGCCAGGACAGTTCGTCCTCCGGCGCCGGGCGCGGCGGGACGGGGCGTTCGCGCGCGACGAGGACGCTGGCGAATACTGTGATGGGCAGCAGGACGGCGGTGTAGATGCCCATCGCCTCCACCTTCTGCTGCAGGCTGGTTTCGCCCGCGATCGCGCCGGCGATGATCGGTGCGATTAGAACCAGGAGGAGGCCCGAGAAGTAGACCGCCATCACCTTGCTCTGGATCGAGGACCGCTCGTCGTAGCTGTCGGAGAGTTCGGCGGCCCAGGCAATGTGGCAGAGATGGATGAGCGTCCACCAGATGTAGATGAAGAACAGCCAGAACAGCAGATAGCCGGAGCCGGCGCCTTCGGGCGGGAAGCAGATGGCGACGGCCGACACGGCCATGAGAGGGGCGGACAGGACCATCCAGACCTTTCGCCGACCCCAGCGGGTGGGGAAGCGGTCGGTTGTCCAGCCGAGGAGCCCGTCGGTGAAAACGTCCCAGAAGCGGGTGAACATGAAGACGAGGCCGGTCGCCGTGAGGCCGAGGCCGAGCGGGCCTGCATAATAGGCGGGCAGATAGATCACGATGGGGAGCCCGAAGGTGGCGAGTGCAAGCTGGGGCGAGGCGAACAGGAAGAAGCGGAATCCCCGGGGCGTTGCGACGGGAGGCGGTGCGCCCGTGCTTGCATGGTCAGTCATACCGGTTTCTCCCCGATGCGGCATCGCTTGACAACGGCGTCATGCCTGTTGCACACTTAAAATGCAAATTCACTTATGGGCTGAAATTTGGCCGCGGAAGACGGTGCCGTTTCAGCTCAGCTGTGGGTAGCTGGGGCATCCGGCCCTGCCTGTCAGCCCTGGGGAGGGACGAAATGAGGTCTTGGGGATCTGCGCTCGCTTCAACTTCGATCTGCGTGCTGGCCGTGGCGCTTGCCGGTGCTCCGGCACTGGCGCAGCAGACGGCTTCTGCGGATGAGGGTGTCAACGACATCGTTGTGACCGCGCGGCTGCGGTCGGAGAATCTACAGGATGTGCCGGTTGCGGTGACGGTGATCGGCCGGGCCGAGATTGACCAGCGCCAGATCCTCGACATCGAGGGGCTGGAGGCGGTGACGCCGAACCTCGTGATCACGCCGAACACGCTGACGGCCGGTGGAGCGAACATCTGGATCCGCGGCATCGGGGTGGGCGACATCGATCGCAGCTTCTCGCCCGCAGTGCAGATCCTGATCGACGATGTGCGCTATGGTTCGGGCCTTTCCGGCCAGCTGGTGAACACGGCCGACGTCGAGCAGATCGAGGTGCTGCGCGGGCCGCAGGGCACGCTGTTCGGGGCCAATGCCATCGGTGGCGTGATCAAGATCACGCGGCCGACGCCGACGGACGAATTGACCGGCCGGGCGCTGGTGACCCTGGGCAGCTGGGGGCAGACGGACTTCCGCGGTGCCATCGGCGGCGCGATCATTCCCGAGAAGCTGCAGGCGCGGATCGCGGTGTCGTCGCTGAACAGCGACGGCATGTATCTGAACGAGTTCAAAGGCGTTCGGCGCGGGTTCACCGACATCCTGGCCATCACGCCGACGGTTCGTTTCACACCGACCGAGAACAGCGAGTTCATCCTGACCTACGACTATTATCGCAACAGGAGCGATTGGGGGCTTCTGCAGAACCGCAGCAACAGCAATGACCTGATGTGCCTCGGGATACTGACCGGCGGGGTTCCGCTTTGTGACGACCCCAATCGTGATCTCACGACGTTCAACCAGGATACGGAAACCTTCCTGAACATCGAGGGGCATGCCCTGAACTTCCGCTTCAACATCGAAGCGGGCGATTCGGTCCTGTCGTCGATCACCGGCTGGAGTTCCATTACCGAGGACAAGCAAACGGACTTCGACGGCGTGCCGCAACCGGTATTCGCCTCCATTCAGCCGGTGAAGGAAGAGATTTTCAGCCAGGAGTTCCGCTTCGACTGGAAGCCGAATGAGAAGCTTGACCTGTTGTTCGGCCTGTTCGGATCGGTGACCAACTATGTCGATGGCGCAAACTCGCTGTTCATCTTCTCGATCCTGGGCTTCCCGCCCAACACGATCGAGGTGGTGGACCGACGGCAGGAGACAACGAGCCTTGGTGCCTTTGTTTCTGCGACCTACCGGTTGACGGACCAGCTGAGCATTTCGGCCGGCGGCCGCTACAGCTGGGAAGAGAAGGACTTCATCTATCGCAACGGCTTCAACCAGTCTGGCGGCGGCTTCTTCCCGGACGCCGATGGCTTCAACAATGTCGCGCGCGGGACGGCTTCCTGGGGGCAGTTCACACCGAGGCTGGGCGTCGAGTACAAGCCGAACGACGACCTACTGCTCTATGCCTCGTTCACGCAGGGCTTCAAGTCGGGCGGGTTCAACGGGCGCGGCAACAGCGAGGACACAATCGGGCCGTACGACCCGGAAAAGGTGAACAGCTACGAGCTGGGCTTCAAGAGTGACTGGGCGGACCGGAAGATCCGGCTGAACGTGGCGGCCTTCTACGCCGATTATCAGAACAAGCAGGAAGAGATCATCCGGACCAACCCGGACACCGGCGCCACCATCACCACGGTCGACAATGCGGCCGCGGTGAACATCTATGGGGTCGAGGCGGAGTGGACGGTGCTTCCCTTCACCGGCTTCACGCTGTCTGGAACGGTTGCCTATCTGAATGCCAAATATGGCGAGTTCATCTCGAGCGGGTTCGACGTTGCGGACTATGTGGATGTGCGCAACACGCCGCAGTGGCAGCTGAACTTCACCGCGCGCTATGACCGGGACCTGACCGAGAACCTGGGCCTAAATACGCTGATCGCCTACCGGTGGAGCGACACCTATACGCCGCATCTGGGGCCGCGCTTTGACGGTGGCGGGCCTTCGCCGCTGTGGAACGATCCGCGGGCGACGGTGAACAGCTTCGGCATTCTCGACGCATCGATCGGGCTGAGGTTCCGCCTGGGGAACGGGAAGGAAGCGCAGCTTCTGGCCTTCGGCAAGAACATCACCGACGAAGTGTTCTACAACTTCTTCGCGCCGGTCGCGAACCTGTGGAACATGTCGGGCGTGAGCCAGCGGCGCCAATGGGGCGTCCAGTTCGGCTACAACTTCTGATCGAGCCTCCCAAGTGTGGCGGGCCTGCCGGTGCAGGCCCGCCATGCGCATGTCAGGGCACCGCATGAGCCTTTCCCGTTGCTTTGCCATTTCCGATGTTCGCCGGGATGCGGAGCGGGCGCTGCCTGCGCCTCTGTTCCACTATATGGACGGCGGCAGCGATGACGAATGGTCGTTGCGCAACAACAGCGACGCCTTTGCGCGGTACGGCATGCTGCCCCGCTGCCTGGTGGATGTGGGGCAGGTGGACCTGTCGACGCGGGTGCTGGGAGCGGACCTGGCGCTCCCGTTCTTCCTCGCGCCGACGGGCATGTCTCGGCTGTTCCATCACCAGAAGGAGCTGGCGGTCGTGCGAGCGGCGCATCGTTTCGGCACGCTCTATTCGTTGTCGACGCTGGCGACGACGAGCCTGGAGGAGGTGGCAGCCGCGACCCCGGGCCCCAAGATGTTCCAGATCTACATCCTGAAGGACAGGGGGCTGACGCGGGAGTTCGTCGCGCGCTGCAAGGCGGCCGGCTACCAGGCGCTGTGCCTGACGGTGGACATGCCTGTTGCCGGCAACCGGCGACGCGACCGGGTGACGGGGATGGAGATGCCGCCGCGCTGGACGATGCGGAGCCTTGCGAGCTTTGCGGCGCACCCGCGCTGGTCGCTTGCCTATCTGCGCTATCCGGACTTCGCGCTCGCCAATGTCGCGCATCGGGTGGACGCGCTGGATGGCGGGGCGATGGGGTTGATCGACTATGTGAACAGCCAGTTCGACCGTACGGTGACCTGGGATGACGCGGCCTGGCTGGTGGAGCAGTGGGGCGGCCCGTTCGTGATCAAGGGGCTGATGGATCCGGCCGACGGGGTGCGGGCAGCGGACATCGGGGCATCGGCGGTGATGATTTCGAACCATGGGGGGCGGCAGATGGACGGTGCGCCCGCGCCGGTCGACATGGTGCGCCCGTTCCGGGAGGCGGTGGGGAACCGGCTGGAGCTGATCGTGGATGGCGGGATCCGGCACGGAAGCGATGTGGTGAAGGCGCTGGCGCTGGGGGCGGACGCCTGCTCGATCGGCCGGGCCTATCTTTATGGGTTGGCGGCCGGGGGTGAGGCGGGCGTGGTGCATGCGCTGGGGCTGCTCAGGGACGAACTGGCGCGGGCCATGGCGTTGGCTGGAAGGCCGACGATCGCGTCGATCGGGCCCGATCTTCTGACGGAGAGGGGCCCGGGCTAGCGGGCCTTGCCCTGGACCGCCGCCTGGGTGCTGCCTGGGATGCCGACCGAGAGATCGGCGGACAGGATCGAGGCCTCGCGCAGCAGCAGTTCGCGCGCCTGGGCGAGCGTGACCGGGGAGCCTGCCCGCTGGATGAAGGGGACGGTGAGGGCGGCGACGGCCCAGCCGGTTTCGCCGATGACGGGGGCGCCGATGTCGGTGACGCCCGAGACGAAAGGGCTGGCGGCATGGTCGTGGCCTTGGGCCGCGACCTTTGCGATCCGGGCCTCGAACGCGGCGCGGTCGAAATCGGGATAGTCGGCTGCGAGCTTCTCGACGATGGCGCTGCGCTGGGCGGGCGAGGAGAAGGCCGTGATGACCCGGCCGGAGGTGGCGTTGTCGACCCGGCGCCGGTAGCCCAGGCGGACGGAGAAGCCCATCTCGCCGGGGGCTTCGACCCGCGCGATGACCACGATCTGTGTGCCGGACAGGACTGCGAGGTGGCAGGACTGATCGAGTTCGTGGGCCACCTTCTCGATTTGGCGCATCGCGGTTGCGATGAGATTGCGGGTGGGGGCGATGTGCATCGCCATTTCGAACAGCCGGTTGCCGATTTCGAACCGGTCGCTGTCGGGGTTGCGCAGGATGTAGCCGCGGCGTTCGAGCGCGACCAGCATGCGGAAGATCTCTCCCTTGGAGCGGGACAGCTGTTCGGCGACCTGGCCCATGGTGAGCGGTTCGGTTGCGAGCGACAGAAGCTCGAGGATGTCGAGGCCCTTTTCCAGCGCCGGCGCGGAATATTTGCTGCCTTCCTCGACCATTGCCGCTCCCTCAGACGTCTGACGGGACCGCTATGCCAAAGAACCGCAGCGGACGGCAATGGTGCGTGCCTATTGCAGGCGCACCAGGGCCTTGAGCGTCCGCTTGCCTTCGATTGCGGCCAGCGCCTGCGGGAAATCGGCCAGGGCCACCGGGGCCGAGGGATCGAACCAGAGGCCTGCATCGAGTTTGCCCTGTGCGAGCAGGGCCACGACGGCGTCGTGGGAGTCCGCCTCGCTGTATTCGCCCGGGCCGTGGGCGCGCACATGGCCGCTCGCCAGCGTCTGCAGATAGGCCATGCGGTTGCCCAGATCCTCGATGCCGTAGATGCCGACCGATCCGCCGGGCTTGAGCAGCCCGATCACCTGTTCCAGCCCGCCCGTTCGACCGACGGCATCGATGATGAGGTCGTAGCTCTGCGGGGGGCCGAGTGCTTCTGCCTGGCCGGCGTCACGGTAGTCGGCGAACTGGTCGACACCGGCCCTGGCTGCAAGATCTGCCCATTGCGGATTGCCGACCATCGCGACCTTTGCCGCGCCGAGCAGGCGGGCGAGCACCGCGAAGGCGAAGCCGTTTCCGCCCGAGCCCAGCACGAGGACGGAGGCGCCGGGCGAGACGCCGAGGCGGGAGAGGTAGCTGTAGGTTTCGCGCCAGGTGATCATCATGGTGGCGGCTGCCGGGTCGGTGCCGGGGGGGAGCGTGCGGTTGATGGCGTGCGGCGTCCACTCGGCCTCAGGGAGGCCGTCGTCGCGCATGGCGGCGAAATCGCGGGCGAGACCCAGTTGGGCGAAGCCGCCCCAGAAGGGCTGGCAGCCATCGAGCGCGGGCGCGCCGGTTCGGGTGACGAGATCGCCGGGCTTCAGGTTCCGGACCTTCGCGCCCACCTCGACCACCCGGCCAATGCTTTCATGGCCGAGGATGAGGGGATAGCTGATGCCCGGAATGGGCAGTTCGCCGGCGATCAGGTGGCGGTCGGTCGCGGCGCAGATGCTTCCGAACAGCTGTTCGGTGAGCGCTTCATAGGGGCCTGGACTGGGGTTCGAGAGATCCCGGATCACGAGCTTGCCCGGGGCTTCGACGATTGCGGCTTTCATGGGTCTTGTCCCTCAGATGGGGCCGGCCGCCGGCGTGCCCGCATAGGGCCGGCCGAAGGGGAGGGCGAAGGGTTCGTCGTGGGGGCGGAAGGGGACGAGCGCCGCGATCGCGTCCAGCTCGGCGAGGAGGGCCGGCGGCAGCGGCCCCTTTTCGACGGCGTCGGCGTTGAAATCGACTTCCGCCGGGCTTCGTGCGCCCATCAGGATGGTGTGGATGCGCGGGTCCGACAGCAGGAAGCGGATTGCGATTTCGGGAAGCGGGAGGCCGGATCGCTCGACCAGGGCATAGAGCGCGCGGAACTGCTCACGCCGGGGCTTCGACAGCCAGGTCGCTGTCTCGACCTCGGACCAGATCCGTGCCAGCGCGCCCTGCTGCAGCGGCGAACCGGCAACCACGCCCACATTGTGCTCGGCTGCGGCCGGCAGAATCTCGTGCCAGGCTTCGCGCCAGAGAAGGCTGGTGTTGAAGGCTGTGAGCACGACATCGAAGCGGCCTGTGCGAATCAGCCGCGCCATGTCGTACGCGGTGGTGCCGCCAAGCCCAACATGCTTGACCCGGCCTTCGGCCTTCAGCGTATCGATCACCTCCATCACGGGGCCGATTGCGCTGTCGAAATCCGTGAACCAGTCGAACTGGCGCGGCCGGTCGGGCTCGTGGATCATGAGGATGTCGATCTGCTCGCGGCCGAGCAGCCGGCAGCTGGTCTCGAAGCTTTCGCGGAGCGCCTTCGCGTCGCGCGGGTCGAACGGTTGCGGTCGCGCGCCCAGCTTGGTGGAGAGGACGACCGGCGCGGGAAGCTCGGGAAGGATGCGGCCCAGCACCTCCTCGCTGTCGAGGTACATGGGCGCGGTGTCGATGTAGTTGATGCCGCGCGCCACGGCCTGTTTCACCGCGGCTAGCGCGCCTTCGAACGGCCCGCCAGCCTTGGAGACGAACAGGCCGCCGAGGCTGAGCCGGCCGACCTGTAGGCCTGTCCGGCCCAATGTGACATGTTCCATCGTTCCTCCCGCTTTTTATATATGAACCATCATTTCACATCTTTGCGACGCGCGCCAGTCCCGATAAGGTCGGGAGATGGAGACGCAGATGCATCGCACGTCAGCATGGTTCGAGGCGGCCCGTTTCGGCCTGTTCGTGCACTGGGGTCCGTGGGCGCGGGCCGGATGGGAGGCGAGTTGGCCGCTGGTGGGGGGCGTGGTGACGCTGCCGCTGGGCCAGGACATTCCGGCCGAGACCTATCATGCCAATGCGGATGGGTGGGTGCCCGATGCCGGGGCCCCCGAGCGCTGGGTTGCGGCGGCGGCGGCCGCGGGCATGAAATATGCCGTGCTGACGACGCGCCACCACGACGGCTATGCGCTGTGGCCGAGCCGGTTCGGCGGGCATGGCGTCGGGGTGTCGGCACCGGGCATCGACATCGTGCGCGCCTTTGTGGAGGCGTGCCGCCGGCATGGGCTGAAGATCGGCTTCTACTATTCGCTGCCGGACTGGCATCATCCCGACTATCCGGCCTTCACCGATGCCGACCGGCCCTATCGGTTCGGCAGTTATCCCAAGGCGAGTGCTGCGCAGTTGGCGCGATACCAG
Organism: Sandaracinobacter sp.; assembly: GCA_046316515.1. GTDB lineage: Bacteria > Pseudomonadota > Alphaproteobacteria > Sphingomonadales > Sphingomonadaceae > Sandaracinobacteroides. The sequence goes on from JBKDAC010000378.1 coordinate 8,906, forward strand.
GATTATCTGCGCGGCCAGCTGACCGAGCTGCTGACTGAGTACGGCCCCATTGACATCCTGTGGTTCGACGGGGCCTGGGAACATGCGCCCGAGGAATGGGACGTCGATGGGCTGGAGGCGCTGATCCGCACCCATCAGCCCGACATCCTGATCACCGACAGGCTGCCGGGGAAGGGGGACTATGTGACCCCCGAGCAGTTCGTGCCGGCCGAGGCGCCCGGGGAGCCGTGGGAAACCTGCCTGACCATGAACCGCAGCTGGGGGTTCAATGCGGCGGACGCCGACTACAAGAGCGCGACGGCGCTGATCCACACGCTGTGCGAGGTGGCCGGGCGCGGGGGCAATCTGCTGCTGAACATCGGGCCTGATGGGGCGGGCGCGGTTCCGCCCGAGCAGGCCGCGCGACTTCAACGGATAGGGCAGTGGATGGCGCGGCACGGCGAGGCGATCGTCGGCACGGAGCCCGGACTTCTGCCCTGGCAATTCTATGGACCGGCGACGAAGCGTGGGGCGGCGCTTTACTGCCATCTGCTGATGCGGCCGGTGGCGCCGGTTTCGGTGCGCGGGGTGAGGGTGCGGCACCTGAGGCGGGTGACGGCGCTGGGCAGCGGGCGCGAGCTGCAATTCGAGACGCGGATCCCGGTGCTGGACGAGCTTATGGATGTGGACGGCCCGGGCGAGGTGCTGATCGACGTGCCGGCCGACGTGCTGGACGACGACGCGACCGTGCTAAAGCTGGAGTTCGACGAGCCTGCATGACCTATCGCGCAGATCCTGAAAGCCTGGCCGCGCACCCGGTCCCTGCCTGGTGGCGCGACGCGAAGCTTGGCGTGATGATCACTTGGGGGCTTTATTCCGTGCCGGCCTTTGCGCCGCGGGGTACGGACGTGGTGACGCTGCTGCGCGAGCGGCCGGACGATGCCCTGAAGTTCACGCCCTATGCCGAGTGGTACGAGAACAGCTTGAAATTCGCCGACGGGCCGACTGCGCGGCAGCACCTTTTGCGCCATGGGGACCGCCCCTATGCCGCGTTCCGGACCGCGTTCGAGGCGGGGCTGGTGGGATGGTCGGCGGACGCGATGGCCGACGTGATTGCCGACAGCGGCGCGCGCTATGTGGTGCCGGTGACCAAGCACCATGACAGCTATTGCCTGTGGCCGACGCAGTTCCGCAATCCGCTGCGCGGCGCGGGTTGGCATGCGCCTCGGGACCTGGTGGCGGAGCTTGGCCGGGCCAGCCGGGCGCGGGGGCTGCGCTTTGGCGTGTATTACAGCGCGGGCCTGGACTGGACGCTGAACCCGGAGCCGATCGCGAGCCTGGGGGCGATGCGCGCAAGCCTGCCGGCGGGCGACGTGGCGCGCGCGATGATGCGCACCCATTATGCCGAGTTGATCGCGGCGAACGACCCGGACATATTGTGGAACGACATCGGCTATCCGGATGCTGGTGACCTGTGGGTGCTGCTGGCCGATTATTACAATGGGCGGGCCGACCGGCTGGTCAATGACCGGTTCCAGCTGCCGACAGCGTCCCATGCGGCGATGGCCGATCCGGCTGCGCGCGCGGCCTTCAACCGGGGCGTTTCGGATGCGCTGAAGACGCCGGGCTTTGCCTTTGCGCCCGATCTGCCGCCGGTGTTCGACCACCGCACGCCCGAATATGCGGTGTCGGGCGGGATGGGCGACACCGCCTGGGAGACGGTGCGCGGCATCGGCCACAGCTTTGGGCACAATGCCGCCGAGACTGCGGAGGACCATCTATCGGGTGCGGCGCTGATCGCCATGTTCCTGCGCGTCGTGGGCAATGGCGGCAACCTGCTGATCAACATCGGGCCGCGCGCCGATGGATCGGTGCCGCCTGAGCAGGCGGGGCCGCTGGCGGAGCTGGGGCAGTTCCTGCGGGCGAACGGGGCCGGCATCTATGGCAGCCGGCCCGACGACAGCCTGCCTGCGGTCGAGCTGGGTGGCGCGCGGGTGATGGCGGTGCGCGTGGGCGGGCGGCGCTTTGTGCTGGTTGCCGGGCCGGCGGAGGGGACGCTTCGGCTGCCGGGCTGGCAGGGCGTGACGGCGTTCGCAAGGCTTTCGGGTGAGCCGGTCGAGATGTCCCGGGATGAGGCCGGGCTTTCGCTTGTGGTGCCGCGCGCGTCTGGCGGCCAATCGCTTGTTCTGGAGATACTGGCATGAAGCTGTTTCGTCATGGGCCCAGGGGGGCCGAGCGCCCGGGCCTCGTTGCGCCCGACGGCAGTTTTCGCGACCTGTCGGGCGTGGTGCCCGACATTGGGGGCGCGCAGCTGCTGCCGACGGGGCTGGCGGCGCTGAAGGGGGTGGACGCGATGTTGCTGCCGCTGCTGGAGCCGGGATTTCGATACGGCCCATGTGTGGGGCAGGTGCCCAAGTTCATCTGCGTGGGACTGAACTATGCCGATCATGCGGCAGAGACCGGGGCGCAGGTGCCGCCCGAGCCGGTGCTGTTCATGAAGGGCGTGAACGCGATCTGCGGCCCCGATGACGATGTGGAGATTCCGCGCGGCTCGACCAAGACCGACTGGGAGGTGGAGCTGGGCGTGGTGATCGGGGCGCCGGCGAAATATGTGTCAGAGGCCGACGCGCTGGCGCATGTTGCGGGCTATTGCGTGGTGCATGATGTCTCGGAGCGGGCGTTCCAGATGGAGCGGCAGGGGCAGTGGGTGAAGGGCAAGAGCCACGACACATTCGGACCCGTCGGGCCCTGGCTGGTGACGGCCGACGAGGTGCCCGACCCGCAGGCGCTGGACCTGTGGCTGGAGGTGGATGGCCATCGCTATCAGCAGGGCAACACGCGGACGATGGTGTTCGGGGTGGCCGCGCTGGTGAGCTACATCAGCCAGTTCATGACGCTGCAGACCGGCGACATCATCTCGACGGGGACGCCGCCCGGGGTCGGGCTGGGACAGAAGCCCGAACCTGTCTATCTGCGGGCCGGTCAGGAAATCCGGCTGGGGATCGCCGGGCTGGGCGAACAGCACCAGCGGACGGTGCCTGCCTGACCCTTGCGCCTTCCAGGCGCTGCCGTTCAGCGATGGTCGCGCCAAGCGCTCCCGGCGGGAAAGGCGTAGGCGGCGCGGCTTTCGGCCTTCATCTCGACGCTGAAGCCCGGCATCTGCGGCGCGCGGTAACGGCCGCCCTTTATGCGGATCGGATCGACGAAATGTTCGTGCAGGTGGCCGGCATGTTCGATCATGCGGCCTTCCGGGCCGGATGCGACGGCGGCTGCATCGAAGAAGGAGAGGTGCTGCACATATTCGCACAGGCCGACGCCGCCGGCGTGGGGGCACACCGGAGTCTCGAAGGCGGCTGCGAGCAGGAGGACGGCGAGGACCTCGTTCACGCCGCCCAGCCGGCAGGCGTCGATCTGGGCGACGTCGATGGCGCCGGCCTGCAGGAATTGCTTGAACATGATGCGGTTGTGGCAATGTTCGCCGGTGACGACGCGGACCGGGGCCACCGCCTTGCGAATTCGGGCGTGGCCAAGGATGTCGTCGGGGCTGACCGGTTCCTCGATCCAGTAGGGGTTGAAGGGCTTGAGGGCAGTGACCCAGTCGATCGCCTGGTCGACCTCCCAGACCTGGTTCGCGTCGATCATCAGCAGCCGGTCCGGGCCGAGGACTTCGCGCAGGGTGGCACAGCGGCGGATAT
>JBKDAC010000379.1:0-956 GCA_046316515.1 Sandaracinobacter sp.
CCGGGCCGCGTGCCGTGCCTGCCCCACCGGTCGATGTGGCGCTTTCGGCACCTGCCGATATGTGGCGCCGCCGCCCCGATGTAAGCGCTGCGGAGGCACGGCTGGCCGCCGATCTCGACCGCGTCGGCGTCGCTCGCGGGCAGCTTTACCCCATCGCCCGCCTTTCCGGTACAATCGGCACCAGCGCGACCGATGTCGGCAGCTTGTTCGATCTCGTCACCGGCAATGTCTTTGCCAGCCTCAGCCAGCTGATTTTCGACGGCGGGCGGGTGCGCGGGCAGATCGAAGGCGCGCAGGCAATTGCCGATGGATCGCTTGCAGCTTGGCGGCAAAGCATTCTGTTGGCGCTGGAGGAGGTCGAGAGTTCGGCGGTCGATCTTGAAACGAGCAACGAGCGGGTCACGGCTTTGGCCGAGGCGACCGACGGGGCGCAGAACGCGGTGCTGTTGGCTCGCAGCCAGTATCAGGCCGGTTTGATCGACTTCCAGACGCTGCTGGTGACAGAAAGCCAACTGCTCAACACGCGCACCGCCGAGGTCAATGCCCAAGGCGCGCGGGCACTCGCCTTTATTGCCCTTGCGCGGGCTATGGGCGGCGGGTGGTCGGTGCCGGAAGGTGCGGGACTGGAAGACATTGCGGCGAAGGGAATGCCCAAGTGAACGACACAAGCAATCCGGCCGAGCAGCCCAGCGTGGACGAATTCCTCGGCACCAAGCCGAAACCGCGCTGGCGGCGCACGATGAAGTACTGGCTGCCCGGAATCGGGGTGGCGCTTCTGATTCTTACCATCGCCCGGTGCACGGCGGACCCGCCGCCGCCCGATTACATCACCGAAGCCGCCGTTCAGGAATCGCTTGCCCTGTCGGTCACGGCGACCGGAAACCTGCGCCCGACCAATCAGGTCGAAGTGGGCGCGGAAGTTACCGGGCCGGTGGACAGCGTAACGGTTGACGTCA
>JBKDAC010000380.1:0-5364 GCA_046316515.1 Sandaracinobacter sp.
CCGCTGAGCGCTCACGCCCCAGGCTCTGCCGTGGCCCTGGACGACCTCCGCGCAGCCGCCCAGTCCCGCCTCTCCATCCGGGATGCGCGCGCCGCCTCCTCGTCCTCGCCCCAGCGCGCGAACTGGAAGCTCGCGTCGAGCTCGGCGACGGCCGTTACCGTGGCGTTCGCCACATCCTGCAGATTGATCGGCGAGCAAAAGGCGAGATCCCAAGCGTGCTTCGCAAATTCCTGAATATAGTAGGGATAGCCCTCGGTCGCCTCCACGATCGCGCGCACGGCCTCAGGCTCGATCTCTTCGCCCTCCCGCTCGATCGGGAGCGTGATCGCATTGGCGGCAGCGCCCGGGTTCAGCCGGGACACCTCGTGGAATTCGAACAGGCGCTCGGAATAGCTCTTGGCGCGGCCCATCTGTGCCAGCAGCTGGGGCAGGCCTGCCCCGACCATTGTCACCGGCAGGTTGGCCTGCGCAGTCGCGTGCATGGCCGAGATAAAGGCCGCAAGTTCTTCCTCCCGGATATACTGGATTTCGTCCATGTAGATCACGACAGCCGTGCCGCGCTCCTTTGCCGCTTCCCCGACGGCCGCCAGCAGATCGGTCAGGTCCAGCTCAAGGTCTCCGCTGTCAGCCAGGCCGGGCTCGGGTGACAGGTCTATCCCGACTTCGACATCCTGGTAGGCGACCTTGATCTTGGCAAAGCTGGCCAGCGCCCGGAGGGCCCGCTTGGCGCCGCTTTTCGCGGACTCCATCCGGTCCAGGCGCAGCAGCGTGGCGCGGAGCGGCCCGGCCAGCAGCGCGGGCAGGGATCGATCCTCTGGCGCCTCGATCCGCACACTGAAGGTTCCGCGCGATTCCGCCTCGGCGCGCACCTTGCCGAGAAGGACCGTCTTGCCGACGCCCCGCACGCCATAGAGGATGACACTGCGGGCTTGACGACCCATTGCGATGCGGTCGATGTAGATTGCGATCCGTTCGATCAGCTCATCACGACCCGCCAACTCCGGTGGCTGGCTGCCGGCACCAGGCGTGAACGGATTGCGACGCGGGTCCATCCGCCGATCTTATCGTTCTCAAATAACTCCGTAAACATCGATATTCATATGAACGCCAGATGAACGAAATCGGCCCACTGGCGCCAGCCGAGCCGCTAGCGCACTGCCATGCCCGCCGTCCTTGCCAACGAAGCCTATCCGGCCGCTGCCCTCGCGCAGCTTGCCGTCATCATCCTGATGGGCCGCACGATGAACCATGTGTTCGTGCGGATGGGCCAGCCAGGCGCGGTGGGCGAGATCGTGGGCGGGCTGATGCTGGGGCCCTCACTGCTGCGGCTGATCCTGCCGCGCATGGGCCACCCGCTGCCAGGCCCCGGCGCCGCGCGTGAGGTCTAGGCTTCCGTATACCCTTCGGGCACCTGCAGCGGCAGCGCGAGCCTGCGCAGCCCGCCCACACCTGCCTCCGGAAGCCGGCCGCCCTCCACATTCACCTGCAGCGACGGCAGGATCAGCTTGGGAACGCTCAGCGTTGCATCACGCGCCTCACGCATCGCCACATAGCTCGCCTCGTCCACCCCGTCCTTCACATGCAGGTTCTTCGCGCACTGCTCGGCGACCGTGGTTTCCCAGGCATAATGGTCGCGCCCCGGCGCCTTGTAGTCGTGGCACATAAAGAGCCGCGTTTCCGGCGGCAGGTCGAGCAGCCGCCGGATCGAGCGGTACAGCGTCGCCGCATCCCCCCCCGGAAAGTCCGCCCGCGCCGTCCCGTAATCCGGCATGAACATCGTGTCGCCCACGAACACCGCGTCCGCAATCCGGTAGCTCACGCAGGCCGGCGTGTGGCCGGGCGTCGCAATCACCTCGATCTCCAGATTGCCCAGAGGCACCCTGGCGCCATCCTCCAGCAGCATGTCGAACCGGTCAGGCGCCCCCTCGACCGTCCCGAACCGCGGCCGGAAGATCGCCTGCACCTCGCCGATCTGCGCGCCGATGCCGATCCGGCCGCCCGTCTTCGCCTTCAGATAGCCGGCCGCCGACAGATGGTCGGCATGGGCATGCGTCTCCAGGATCCAGCCGACCTCCAGCCCTTCCTCGGCCACCACGGCCAGCACCGCATCGGCCGAGCACGTGTGAACCACGCCCGCCGCCTGGTCGAAATCCAGCACCGAATCGATGATCGCAGCCGCCCGCATCTCCGGATCCCACACCAGGTAGGTCACCGTGAAGGTCGGCTCGTCGAAGAAGGCGTGGATGACAGGAGACGGCATCGGACAAATCCTTTATATCAGCTCTTGCTAAATTAGATTTAACTAATGTATACGTCAAGCCATGGATGCACTCACGCTTGATCCCGTGCGCTTCAGCGCCCGCGCCGCCGAGGTCGCCGGACTGATGGAGCTGCTGGCCAGCCAGCCGCGCCTGATGATCCTGTGCCGGCTGGCGGAGCAGGGCGAAGTTTCCGTCGGCGCGCTCGCCGACAGCCTCGACCTTTCCCAGTCGGCGCTGTCCCAGCATCTCGCCCGCCTGCGCACCGAGGGCCTCGTCGCCACCCGGCGCGACGGCCAGCGCATCCACTACCACATCAACGACCCACGCCTGCTGACCCTCATGGAAACGCTCCACAGGCTCTATTGCGAGAACCCCGACCAATGACCGACACCATCACGCCCGCCGACGCCAGCGCTCGCCTCAAGGCCGGTGCACGCCTGATCGACATCCGCTCCCCGGCCGAGTTCGCCCGCGAGCATGTGCCCGGCAGCCTCAACATCCCGCAGGAGCAGCTTGCCACCGCCGCGCTCCCAGCCGGCCCTTTGATCTTCACCTGCCGTTCGGGCGCGCGGACGGGCGGATGCGCTCACCGGATCGCGGAGCGGGCCGGCCCCGACGCCGTCATCCTCGGCGGCGGGCTTGCCGCCTGGTCCGCCGCCGGCCTTCCCGTCGACATCGACCGCAGCCGACCCATCGACCTGATGCGCCAGGTGCAGATCGTCGCCGGCAGCCTGGTTCTCATCGGCGTGCTTCTCGGCGCCCTGGTCTCTCCGGCCTTCTTCGGCCTCTCGGCCTTCGTGGGCGCTGGCCTCACCTTTGCCGGGCTCTCCGGCTGGTGCGGCATGGCGCGCCTGCTCGCGCTGATGCCCTGGAACCAGCAGCCGGCCTGATGCCGTTCGGGTGGGGAGCAGCAACCGGGGCGGCCGCACTCGGCGCAGGGGCTGCGATCGGGTTGATCCTCGGCCTTGTCGGCGCAGGCGGCTCGATCATCGCGGTGCCGCTCCTCGTCTATGTCGTCGGCGTCCCCGACGCCCATGCCGCGATCGGCACGGCCGCCGTCGCCGTCTCGCTGTCGGCGCTCCTCGGCCTTGCGGGCCATGCGCGCGCCGGCACGGTCAAGTGGAACTGCGCGCTCGTGTTCGCTGCCGCGGGCAGCCTCGGCGCCTGGGCGGGCGCGCAGGCCGGCAAGGCGACCGACCCGGACCTGCTGCTCGCCCTGTTCGGCCTCCTGATGCTGGCCGTCGGCGTCTCGATGCTGCTGCCGCGCAAGGGCGTGCCGGATCCGGCCGTCCGCCTCAGCCGCACCACCGCAGGTCGGCTGCTGCCCCGGCTCGTCCCCCTCGGGCTCGCAACCGGCCTGTTCGCGGGCTTTTTCGGGATCGGCGGCGGCTTCCTGATCGTGCCTGCGCTGATGCTGGCGACCGCGATGCCCGTCGCCAACGCGGTCGGCACCTCGCTGGTCGTGGTGTTCGCACTGGGCGCCACTACGGCTGCCAGCTACGCACTCGCCGGCCAGGTGGACTGGGGCCTGACCGCGCTGATGGTGTTTGGCGGCGCCGTGGGCTCCGGGGCCGGCATCGCGCTGGGCAAGCGGCTCGCCGGCACCAAGGATCTCCTTGGCCGCCTGTTCGCCCTGCTGGTGATCGGAACCGGCCTCTATGTCAGCTGGACGGGCCTGCCCGCGCTCACTTCGCTGCTGTCAGCCTGACGATCCGGCCGGCTTCCTCGTCGGTCAGCACATAGACCGCGCCGTCCGGCCCCACCGACACGTCGCGCACCCGCGCGCCGATTGCGATCCGCTGTTCGGACTGCGGTGCGCCCGCGGCACCGGCACGGATTACGCGGACATCCTTGCTCATCAGCCCGCCGGCCAGTATCGCGCCATCCAGCGTCGGCAACGCCTTGCCGCGATAGACGACGAGCCCTGAAGGCGCGATCGAGGGCACCCAGACAGAAACGGGATCGCGGAAACCGGGGCGCGACCGCTCTTCGGTGATGGGCTTGCCCGAATACTCCACGCTGTAGGTGACCAGCGGCCAGCCATGATTGCCGCCGGCCACGATGCGGTTCAGCTCGTCGCCGCCCTTGGCGCCATGTTCGGTGGTCCACACCGTTCCCGTCTTCGAATCGCGCGCCAGGCCCTGGATGTTGCGGTGGCCCATGCTCCACACCCGCGGGTCCCAGCCCTTCGCCGGGTCGGCGAGGCCGGGATTGCCCTTCGCCGGCGTGCCGTCGTCGCTCACCCGCAGCACCTTGCCGAAATACGCCTTCGGGTTCTGGGCATTGTTGCGGATATTCTCGCCGTTCAGCTGGATATTGGGGTTGCCGCCGTCCCCCACGCTCATCAGCAACGTGCCGTCGGGCAGCCAGACCAGCCGTGATCCGAAGTGCGCGCCGCCGGTCTTGGCCGTCGGATTGCGGAACAGCTCGGTCACATCCTTCAGCTCGGTGCCCACCAGCCGGCCGCGGCTCAGCGCCGTCATGTTCGCCTTCGGGTCGCCCACCGCATGGGTAAGATAGACGAGGCTGTTCTTCGCGAACTGCGGGTGCAGTGCCACATCCAGCAGGCCGCCCTGGCCCACCGCCGCGACAGCGGGCACACCCGTGACCGTGTCGACCATTTTCCCGTCACGGCCCAGCAGCTTCAGCGCGCCACCCTTTTCCGTCACCAGTGCCCGGCTGTCGGGCAGCCAGGCGATGCTCCAGGGGAAGCGCAGGCCCGTCGCCCAGTCGGCCTGCACGAGTCCCAGCTCGGCGGGCACCTCGAACGCGACGACCGGCGGGCCCTTCGCCGCAACAGGCTGCGCCTGCCCGCAGGCGGCTGCCGCCAGCCCGACACCCATCAGCATTGCCGCTGCAATCCTGCGCATCCTGCTCTCCCCATGTGCGGCGCTGCCGCTTCCCTGCCGTGCAACCAGCCCGCCTGTGGGATGTTCCCCCCCTGCGTGCAAGAGCCGAGCGACAGGCTGGCGGCCGTCCTGTGCGCCTTCAGATGGGTCGCGTCGATCATCAGCATACCCGGCCTCCCACCCTTGGCCGCCAGCTCGGCGAAGATGCGGTGAACACCCCCAGGCGGCTCCAGCGAATGAACCGGTTGTTGATC
>JBKDAC010000381.1:0-1326 GCA_046316515.1 Sandaracinobacter sp.
CAGCTGACCCCGGCAGACCGCGCAAGGCTCGAGGGCACCTCGCTCGCCCGCGCGCTGCAGCTGGTGGTGCAGACCGGCGCTGCCGAGCGCGCTTCCCTGTTCGTGCGCGCGCTGGCCGACAGCGTCACCACCCCGCAAGAGGCGCGCGCCGCCGCCGAGTTCGGCCAGCGCCTCAATCGCCCGGATCTGGGCGTCTGGACCTGGAAGGCCAGCCGCCCGCGCGGCGACCTCTCAACCTTCGATCTCGCCTTCCCGCGCCTGCCGGCCAGCGTGCCGCTCCCCCCGGCCGACTGGATCATCAGCCATGCCATTGCCCGTCAGGAAAGCAGCTTCGACCGCACCGCCCTCTCGTCGGCGGGCGCCAGCGGCCTGATGCAGCTGATGCCCGCCACCGCACAGGATGTCTCGAACAAGCTCGGCCTGCCCTATTCCACCAGCAGCCTGTTCGACGACCCTGGCTACAATGTCACGCTCGGCAGCTACTACATCCGTCTCAGGCGCGACAATTTCTCCAACGCGATGATGGCAATCGCGGCCTACAACGCAGGCGCCGGCAACGTCCGCAAGTGGCTGACGCTGAACGGCGATCCGCGCGGCGCCCTCACTCACGACTATATCGATTGGGTGGAGATGATCCCGATCTCCGAAACCCGCACCTATGTCCAGCGCGTCACCGAAAACGCCGTCGTCTACTCGATGCTGGAACCCAAAAGGCAAGGCGCCCAGCCCCGCGCCTCCCAATGGCTGAAGAATCCCTAGAAAGCCATCTCCCCAACCCCCATCCGTCGTCCCGGGCTTGACCCGGGGCCCGGCTGGCTTTCTTCCTCGGCCCATGTCCGATCCTATAACCCCAGCCGGCATGGCCGCCATCCGCGCCCGCTATGACCAGCTGTTCCTGACCGAACGCCCCCAGATGGTCGAAACCGTCAGCTGGGCCGCAGGCAACGGCGACCGCTCAGAAAACGGCGACTATATCTACGGCCGCAAGCGCCTGCGCGAGATCGACCGCGAACTCGCCCATCTCGCCCGCCGCATGAAGGACCTCGCCGTCGTCGACCCGACCAACCAGCCCGACAAGGCCCGCATCTTCTTCGGCGCCATGGTCACCGTCGTCGACGCGGACGACCGCGAACAGACCCTCACCCTCGTCGGCTGCGACGAAGCCGACGCGTCGGTCGGCCGCATCGCCTGGAACAGCCCCGTTGCAGTGGCTCTTAAGGGCGCCCGCGTGGGCGACACCCGCACCGTCAGGCTCCCGGCCGGCGAACGGCTGCTGGAGGTCATCGCCATAGCCTATCCGCCCGCACCCCCCGCCGCGCCCGGCGC